>JANOZA010000716.1:0-4681 GCA_031429155.1 Verrucomicrobiota bacterium
CCTGCATCGAACCGCAGCGCGGTTCCCCCATGAATAGCACCCGAACCGGGGGCCGGTGTGGTACGGGGATTAACACTCTCGGAACTCGGCCCGTTGATACTACGCGAGTTGCAAAAGTGTTACTCGGGAGCCGGGGGTGAAACCCGGACCCTTATACGGACGTCCGCCGCCCTGACCCCGCCAGGGGAAATAGCTATTAGCGAGGCGTCGCAGACGCCTCGTCAGCCGCCCCCCGATCCCCCGACCCCGGCAGGGGTCACAGCAGCTCCCGGTGCGCGGACCATCCTGACCGGACACGGCGCTGGCATCCCTCCGGGATGCGGGCTTTTTCGGGTGCGTTACGAGGCGTCTGCGCTCGTCCCTCGCTCCGACGCCTCGCTAATGGCTGCGACCCCTTGATGGGGTCTCCGACTTCCGTATAAGGCTCAGGGCGTAAGCCACCGGAACCGCAGACAACGATTGCAGGAGCCCCGGCAGGGGCGGCACCGGTGCAGGATGCGCCCGTCAGAGTCTCGCCCCTGCCGGGGCTCCAGATTCATTGGATTCTCAACCGGTGGCTCACGCCATCGGCTGGTATCTGTCAGCCCTCCGGGCTTAAGCACCCCGGAACCAGTTAAGCTAGCGCCTATGCCGCCACGACCCGGCTGGCGACCGCCACGACCTTTCTCCCGTCCGCAACGGCCCTGTGGCCCGCCGCCGGGCCGTCGCCCGCCTGCCACGGACGATCCCCCGGACGCGTAGGCCACCGTCCTTCCCTCCTGTCCGCTCATCGGCCAGAAATGCGGTCATGAAGATCCGTCCCGTCCTGCTTTTTCTCCTCGCCGTCACCCCTGCCGTCTGCGCCGAGCCCCTCGCCGGCACGCAGGCACTCAACGAAGACGGCGACCTCGCGGCAAAGATGGTGCAGGGCATCCACCGCTTCCTCGACCGGGAGACCGTTGAAGTAACCAAAGCCCGCGCCGCGCTGTGGACGCAGTTGACTACTCCAGGGCCGGACGACCCAAGACAGGGATTTTTTCCTGACAGGTTCTCCCCGAAGGCATGGGAGAATCGAATGGAGCCAAAACGCGCACGTCTGCGGCAGTTGCTGGGAATCGCGGATCAGCGGGCCATGCCGGAAATGCGCCTCATCCCTCCGCCATTGCTAACCGCTTCTTCAGCAGACGCCAATGAACAGCAATCGGTTGCCGGACGATTGAAAGGGGGAGCCATTTCCCATGTACGGTGGAACGCGGTGCGTGGTGTTCAGGCGGAAGGACTCCTGTTCACCCCGGATGACAAACCGCCCGGGCCTGGCGAACGACTGAATCCGACGGCCCTCATCATCATTCCGGATTGTGGAGTCACTCCCGAACAGAGCTTCGGCATCAGCCCCGGTTTGCCGCCGGAGCGCCAGTGGGCCAACTACCTTGCAGGAACGCGCACCCTCGCGATTTCGCTCATCGACCGCCGCACCGGGGCCCGGATGCCGGAGGGTCGTGAGTCAAAATTCTCACAACGCGAGGTCCTGTGGCGTGCCGGATTTGAAATGGGCCGCACGCTTCTCGGCTATGAGATCGAAAAAGTGCTGGGCGCAGTGGACTGGCTTTGCGCCGGCGGATCGTACGTCAGAATCGAGATGATCGGCACCGGTGACGGCGGCCTTATTGCCCTTTATGCCGCCGCATTGGACTCACGGATTAAGCTAGTCGGACTGGATGGTGTCTTCGCGCCAACGGATGCCCAGTGGAGCGAACCCATCGACCGCACGGTCTTTGGCGTGCAGCGGGAATTCGGCATGGCGGAGTTGGGGGCCATGATCGCTCCCCGCGATTTGATTAATCGCAGCGCCGACTGGCCGCGAGTGGATCTGACTGACGCGGGTGGAGGCGCACCGGGTCATCTTGGACCGGCTGCCACGGCTCAAGTGGATGCGGAGTTTGCGCGCGTAGTAGCATTGCGGAAGGCAGCGCCGAAGAACCCGACAGTCGGGACCGCTACATTGCGAAGGGATAAGCCCAATGAGTTTCTGGACAAAGTCGTCCTCGGCAACGCGGGCAAAATCGTCCCCGGCAACGCGGACAGATTTGGCAAGGAAGAGGGGTATCAGTGGGAGGTCGCGCCTGTCAAAGACCCCAATCCCGCCGACGAATCCGCCCGCCAGCAGCGCATGTTCGCCAACCTCCTCGAAGACACGCAGCACCTCATGCGGCAGGCGCAGAAGGCGCGCGGGGAATACTGGAAGGGCGCGGACTTTTCCTCGGCGGAGAAGTTCGCGGAGTCGGCGAAGGCTTACCGCGAGAAGTTCTGGAGTGACATCACCGGCAAGCTGCCGCCGGCGACGCTGCCGCCGAATGCGCGGAGCCGGCAGATTTACGACACGGAGAAATTCACCGGCTGGGAGATCATGCTGGATGTGTATCCCGATGTTTTCTCGTTCGGCACGCTGTTGCTGCCGAAGGACATGAAGCCCGGGGAGAAGCGCGCCGTTGTGGTGTGTCAGCATGGACTGGAAGGCTGGCCATCGGATGTGGCGGACCCGAAGTTCGACAGTCCCTACTACCACCACTTTGGCGCGACGCTGGCGGAGAAGGGCTACATCGTTTTCGCGCCGCAGAATCCCTACATCGGCAAGACGGAGTTCCGGCAAATCTGCCGCAAGGCCTGGCCGATCGGGTTGTCGCTGTGGAGCTTCATCGTCCGGCAGCATGAGACGATCCTGACTTGGCTGAAGACGCAGCCAAATGTGGATGCCTCGCGCATTGCCTTCTACGGACTGAGCTATGGCGGGAAGTCCGCGATGCGTCTGCCCGCGCTGTTGCCGGACTATTGCCTGAGCATCTGCTCCGCGGACTACAATGAGTGGATCTGGAAGAACGTGGATGCCTCCGCGCCCTACAGTTATCTCCACACGAACGAGTACGACATGGTGGAGTGGAACATGGGCAACACCTTCAACTACGCCGAGCTGAGCTGGCTCATCTTTCCGCGCCCCTTCATGGTCGAGCGCGGCCACGACGATGGCGTGAGCTGCGACGAATGGGTGGCGTATGAATTCGCCCGCACGCGCCGCCATTACTCCAGGCTCCGCCTCGGCGACCGCGCGGAGATCGAGTTCTTCAACGGCCCGCATACTATCAATGGCCAGGGCACGTTCCGGTTTCTCGACAAGTGGCTCCAGCCGGGGGCCTTGAAGTAGCTCGACATTCCAATGTCGAGTGGAGTCAGCCGCCGGGACTCGACTTTGGAAAGTCGAGCTACCTTTTCTTATGCAGCCAGAGGCGGATGACGCCGTAAAGAATGAGCGCCGCGATGCCCACCATGCGGAGGAGGATATTATAGTCGCCGGAGAAGCGGCGGCGGGTGCGGCTGGCGAGTTGTTCCGCGAGGCGCTCCCGGGCAGACTCGGAAATGGTCCACGGTTCCGGCTGCGGGCCGGGTGCCGTGCCGGCGGTCAGGTGCCCGGCGATGTTTTCCTGACTGTCGAGCCAGAGACGCTGGCAGTTGCGGCAGACTTCGAGTTCCACTTCGCGCTCCTGCATGGGGATGAGCACGGCGGCCATGTCGCGTTCGCATTCCGGGCACAGGCTGCGGCGGCGCGGGGCCCGCGGGTGCAGCATGGCCTCCTCCCAAATGCCGTTGGCCTTCGGCTCCGGCACGAGTTTCCGGAACTGACTGAAGTTGAGCGACTGCCCGCCGCAGCCCGCGCAGCGCCACGCGATGCCGGTCTCGTGCTTGTCAGCCTTCAAGGCAGAGTGGCAGCGGGGACATTTCATCGTCATTTCCCGGCAGATGGACCGGGGAAGACGACTTGTCCAGAGTCGGCGCACGCCGGCGTGACCGCGACGGGGAAGGGGGGGCGCGCTCATTTTCCCGCCACCAGCGGCATGGCCGCATTGCCTCCATCGTTTTTTAATCTACCGCCCTCTTTCCGGTCTGGAAAGGCGCTCGGAAAACTCCGAGGCACCGAAAAGACGCCTTTTTGGCCACTGTGAAAATACCCTGGCACCAAACAGACGCCTTTTTGGCCACTGTGAAAATACACGGGCACCGAAAAGACGCCTTTTTGGCCGCTGTGAAAATACCCGGGCACCGAAAAGACGCCTTTTTGGCCACTGTGAAAATACACGGGCACCAAACAGATGCCTTTTTGGTCATTCGGGAAATTCCGGGTGGGAGACGCGACCGCGGACTGCCCTTTCCCGCGTGAGATCTATTTCGTCCATGTTTCCTTACCTAAGGAGACGCTGATTTAATCGCGCCGACGTGTTCGGAGTTCAGCCTTTAGGCTGCGGGGCGCGGAGCTTCTTCGGCAAAACCATCCTGCTCCGCGCTCCAGCCTAAAGGCTGAACTCCGAACGCGGAATAAATCAGCGTCTCCCTACTTCGCCGCCAGCGACTCAGGATTGTTCCGTCCTTGCCGGTTGGCGCGGCATAGAGCGGGTGCTGTTTCGCGCCTTTGGGCCGGGGTATAGTCTGGAATTACAGAGCGGCTGGTCAGGAGACGGGGATTTTGCGCGTCGGCGGGGGTCTGCGGGAATGGTTCGCCCGGGTAAAAAACCACTTGCCGGCCTGGGGAAGTCTGCCAGTGTCGGCCCCTCTTATGAGAAAGAAAATTGCTAGAAGCAAGACCCGTAAAGGCGTCTCCAAGCGGTTCAAGATCACGGGCACCGGCAAAATCCTGCGTCGCAAGCAGGGTCGC
>JANOZA010000717.1:0-17685 GCA_031429155.1 Verrucomicrobiota bacterium
CGTCCGTAAAGGGTGCAGGCGTGGTTCAGAGCCGCTCCCGTGCCTGGCCGATCAACGGGCTCACTCCGTCCCGTCGGTCAGGGCCTCCAGAAAGGCGACCAGCGCGCGCTTTTCGTCAGCGCTTAGTCCGAGTCCGCCGCCGGACTGTTGCTGGGCGAGTTTCGGATCCAGTGCCGCAGAGGGCGCGATGCCGTGGTCGTAGTGTTCGATGACGTCTTCGAGCGTCTCCAGCTTTCCGTCGTGCATGTAGGGATCCGTCATCAGCAGATTGCGCAGCGAGGGCACCATGAACTTTCCGCGGTCGGCGGCGTCTCCGGTGACTCTTTCCCGCCCGGTGTCCTTCGTGGCCTCACTGGCATAGAGACCGTTGTTCATAAACGAGTGGTTGGTGAAAAGCGGGCCGCTGTGACAGCGAAAGCACCCGGCCCCGCGAATGCCGCGGGCGGGATCGCTTTCGGTGAAGAACAGCTTTGAGCCGAGCGCCTCGTCCTCCGTCAGCGTCGCCTTGCCGCGCTGTGCGAGGTCTATCTTCGAGGTGCCGCTGAAGAGCGTGAGCAGATATTGCTCAAGGGCCAGCCCCAGCCGCTGTTCGGTGATGCCCGGGGAGCCGAAGACCTTTTCAAAAGAGGCGCGGTAACGCCGGTCGCTCTCCAGTTTCGCCACCACCCGCCCGGGCTTCTCGTTCATCTCCAGCGGATCCTTGATCGGGTGCATCACCTGCTCCCGCAGCGAAGCCACCCGGCCATCCCAGAAGAACGACGGCTTCCACGCCAGATTCATCAGCGGCAGGGAATTGCGCGTACCCTCCTTGCCTGCCGTGCCGATGCTGAACCGCGGCGCGTAGGCAAACGCGAGCACCTCCCAGTGGCAGGTCGCACAGGACACCTGGTAGTTTTCCGAAAGGCTCCCGTCGTTAAACAACCGCCGGCCCAGCGCGATGCCCTCCTTCGTCAATGGATTGTCCGCGGGCCACTTCGCATCTGGAAACCGGGCCGGCACCTGGAGTTCAAAACCGCCGGGCACCTTCACGGTTTTGGTCTCCGCCGTCTCAGTCTCCGCCATGACCATGCACGGAATCAAAAGGACCAGGAGGAGACGTTTCATGAATGGGCGAGCCAGGAGGCGAATGGAGCGAAAGCCTGCCGCGCTGTCAATCTCCAAGCAGGAAGGAAAGTCCGCGCCGCAGAGACTTCGGGTGCGGGCGCGTGGTCATGACGTCTGCCAGGCCCGGTCTCCCCGGGGGACTCCGTCCGCCCGCCGCCGCCCGCCCCCACCCGGGATCAAACCGGGGAGAAAAGGAAAACGCAATAACCCCCGGACACCCCCGCCATCGTGCGACGGAAGCGCACCGTTGCCCGGCCGGGCTTGTTCAACAACTTAATAGCTCCCATGCGCTTCGCGATGGAAGCTATCTTTGGGGTTCGGCCTTGGGGTTGCTGGCGAGTGGATCATGGCTGTGGAATCCAAGTGGAAAATGGATGCTCTGACAAGTAAGAGTTGGTGTAGCGAAAATCGGATGAAACCTCGGTCCCGAGCCATGGCGGACGCTCGAAGTCCGTGTCCTCGGCGGGCAACTCAATCTCCGCGACGATCAAGCCAGAGTTACTGCCGTGAAACTCATCGATCTCCCAAGTGAAACCAGCAATCTCAACCTCATGACGGGTCTTATCGATCACCGTGGGAACGCAGATGGCAAGCAGCTCCTGAGCCTCGACGATTGGAATAGCGTACTCGAACTCAGCCCTGCTGATGCCAGTGCTGCGGCCCTTGACGGTGATGAAGCCGGCATCCCCGCTCAATCTAATCCGGACCACTCTATCTGGATCTCGGGACAAGTAACCTTGGGCGATGCGACGCGCAGAAGCGAATGCTCGCCAAGCATCGCTGGTCACAAGAAACTTCCTCTCAATCTCGACTGGCATAGATTAGGAACAGCACGGGATAACGCGTCGCAGAGGCCGAACGTCTCGGATCAGGCGACGGCGAGCGCAAGACGTTGCTGACACGACAGACAGCCTTCGAGCCGTTGCCTGCATCCGTTTTGTTCGCCTTGGTTGGTGGTGGTCGTCATGAAAGAGGTCAGTGTGAATCAGTAGCCAGCCGACGTGCTCTGTCTGGATTAAGCGCTACTGGATGCTGAATGGGATTGTCTGGGTCGTGCCAGTCCCAGCCACACTGAATGCACTGTCGAGTGGTCTCGTAAAAAAGTGGTCGACCACAATATGGACATGGAGGGCGTAAGGGCTCTTGATGCGGGCCGTTGGAATGAACGGCCCAAATCTTAGCGAATAGCAAGTTGCAGCCGGTCAAACGCCGCAACTCAATCATAGCGGCCAGACCAGTGCCTCGAATCCGTTGTTCAGTGGCAGCGTCTAGCTCGGCAAATGCCGGAATGTAGTTCCTGCACTTGGAACAGTAAGTGCCCCGCTCTGGAAATGCACTATCATCCAGACGGCTGAGTTCTTCATTCGTGTAGCCGAGGGCGCTCATTGAGTTGGGCGAACATCCTACTTAGCGGAGCAGGATGCGGGTTTTAGGGGTAATGTTTGAGGGCGGTAATGCGAATGGATTAGCGCGATATGCATAAGAACGTGCCTTGAATTCGGTGCATCCGGTGAAATTGCGAATGATATTGCTCATGGAGAATGCGAACTGTTTACCGCGGGGGAGGCGGGGTGCTAATGCGCGGGGTGGAAGCGGAGGGCAAGGTTATTGCGGGGCGATGGAGAAGGAATGGCAGGCCGGCGGGAGGCGGAGCCTGTGTCAGGGCGGGGGAGGAGCGGGAGGCGGGGGGGAGGCGGGGGGGAGCCGGGGCCGTGGAGGTCTATGATGGTGCGGGCGGCGAAGTAGCCGGCGGCGGCGGTGCGTTCGGCTTCGACGGTGGAGAGGGCGAAGGTGGTGATGAGGGGGTCGAACTGGTCTTTGAGGAAGAGGAGGATGGCGTCTATCTTCGCCTCGGCGGCCTGGCGGCTGGCGGTGGAGCCGGATTTTTTGCCGGTGCCTTTGCTGGCGGTGGTGCCCCAGGTGGCGGCGGTGGTGGTGAGGAGGGCGAGTTCGGCGGAGGTGATGTTGTGAGCGGTGAGGATGCCGGAGACGAGCGCGGCTTTGGTGGTGAGGACGGAGACGAGGGAGGGGAGGTTCTGGTCGCGGGCGCGGGTGACTTTGCTTTTGGTGTAGCGGACGGCGGTGGCGTTTTCGACATCGCCGGTGGCGGTGAAGGCGCTGACGAGGCCGCTGGAAACTTTGAGAATGAGGCGGTTGAATTCGCCGCGGTTGAGTTTCTTGCCGGCGGTGGCGCCGAGGCCTTCGGAGGTGAGGAGGGAAGTGTTGCCGAGGAGGGTGGCGACGGCGGCGAGGTCGGCCACGAGGGCGTTCTTGCGGTTGGCGACGGTGGGATTCACCGTGAGCAGGGTGGCGGGGGTGCTGCCGAGGTAGGAATTGACGCTGTGGGCCATGGAGAGGATGTTTTCGTAGCGGTCGTTCATGGGATTTACGCGGGTTGGTTGTGTGCGCGCGGGGAGGATAAGGGGCCGGGTGGGCGGCTGTGAAGCAAAATATTTAAGAAAAAATGAAGCGCAGGCCGGGAAGGGGGCGCTGCGGGGAGTGTCGCGGCGTAGAGCAGTTGCCAAAAGTTGTTTCCGGGTCCGGCCCGAAGACCCCGTCAAGGGGTCGCAGCCATTAGCGGGGCGTCGCAGACGCCTCGTCTTCCGGCCACCGTGTCGTCCGACCCCGCGAGGGGTCGCAGCATCGTCGCTATACGAATGGCCGTCTCCGGGCGGTGGGAGTGCTGGCACCCCTTGCGGGGTGCGGGTTTCTCTGCGCGCGTTCCGAGGCGTCTGGCGACGCCTCGCTAATAGCTTGGACCCCTCAAGGGGTCCTTCGATCCGCGGATGTTTAGCCCTTTTCGGAAATTTCCTTTGGCAATCGCTCTAAGTGCTTGATGAAGAGCGTATTGCAGCCGTGTAAGTGGGCATTGCAACGCTGCAAGTGTGCATTGCAGGCGTGTAACTTGGCATTGCAGGCGTGTAACTTGGCATTGCAGGCGCGTAACTTGGCATTGCAGGCGCGTAACTTGGCATTGCAGGCGTGTCAGTTGGCGTTGCAGGCGTGTAAGTAGGTATTGCAGGCGTGTAAGTTGGCGTTGCAGCGATGTAAGTTGGCGTTGCAGGCGCGTAAAATGGCGTTGCAGGCGCGTAAAATGGCGTTGCAGCGGTGCGAGTTGGCGTTGCAACGATGTAAAATGGCGTTGCAGCCGTGCGGGTTGGCGTTGCAGCGATGTTTTTGCGCGCTGCAGTTGTGCGAGTGGCCGTCGCGGCCGGGTGAGGGCGGGGATCAGGGGCGGATGCCGATGGTGTCGCGGCAGTAGCGGATGCTGCGTTCGAGTTCGCCTTTTTGGTAGTCCTGCTCGGCTTTCTTTTTGTCGCCGGTGGCCTGGAAGGAGGGGATGGCTTTGCCTTTCCTGGCGAGGGCGAGGAAGCGGGCGAATTCGGCGGGGCGGATTTTTTCGTAGCCGGGCCAGAATTCGGGTTTGAGGTAGCCGAAGCCTTTGGCGAAGCCGCTGATGATTTCGAGGATGAAGGGTGCGCGGGGGCAGAGTTCGGCGTAGCGGCGGGCGTAGGCTTTCATGTCTATCATGCCTTCGCCGATGGCGGTCCATGCGACCTGGGCGCCGTCTTTGTCTTCCCAGATGACGCTGTCGCGGATGCCGCTGCAAATGGTGTAGGGGCCGAGGATTTCGAGGTTTTGTATGGGGTCTTCGAGGGTCCAGGTGGCGTTGCCGCTGTCTATGGTGCAGCCGACGTAGTCTTTGCCGCATTCTTCGATGAGGGCCTGGAGTTCGTAGGCTTGTTCGCCGCCGGCGTGGTTCTCGATGGCGATGCTGACGCCGCTATCGAGGGCGTAGCTGCGGACGTTTTTGAAGACAGTGATGGTGTCTTTTTGGCGGGCGGTGATGCCGCCGGGGCTTTTGCGGTCTTCGGCGAATCCCTGGTAGCAGCGGGCGGCGGGGGAGCCGAGGGCTTTGGCGATGCGGATGGTTAGCTTGAGGTGCTCTTCGGCGGTGCCCCATTTGGTGGAGAAGTTTTTGGCGCTGGGGCAGATGCCGCCGGTGCCGGCGTAGAGTTTGATGCCTTTGTCGGCGGCGTGTTTGGCGATGTCTTTAAGATAGGCGTCGTCGTGCTTTTCATAGACGTCGAGGTCGGAGAGGAGGAGGCAGTCCACTTTTTGCTCTGCGGCGTAGTCAATGAGGGCGGGGGCTTTCCAGCCGAGGGCGCGGATGGAGAAGTTGTCGAAGCCGAGCTGGAGCTTCACGGGGGCAGCGTCCTGGGCGATGACGGGGATGGCGGCAGTGGCTGCGGCGGCGGCGGTGGTTTTCATAAAGGAGCGTCGGGAATGGGTGATCATGGCGGGGCTCATAGCGGGGTGGCGGCAAATGGGAACGTGAAAAATGCGGATGGGGTGTCAGGGGGGGAAGGGCAGGGGGTGGCGGCCGGGCGGCGTGGTGTCGAAGAAGACGGGGGCTTCGCCGGTGGTGATGGCGTTGTGGGTTTTGATGTCGCGGAGTTCGGGGTGGTCGTCGAGGGACTCGGCGGGCAGCTCGATGCTCTGGCCTGGCTGCATGATGGGGAGCGCGATTTTCTTACCATCAAGCACGGCCCACTGGAGGAGGGTGAGGCGCTGGTTTTGTTTGATGGAGCCGAGGAAGATCTGCTCGGCTTCCCATGAGGAGGCGAGGAGCCAGCGGGGTGAGGCGGCGAGGGTGGCGTCGTCAGGAAGCGCGGGCATTTCGAGGAGGCGGGCTTTGATTTTGTTGCGCGTCGGGCGGGTGCGGGTGGTGAGGATATTCTGCGTGGCGAGCCATGCATCGGTGATTTCCGCCGCGGCCAGGGCGCGTGAGTAGAATGCGATGCGCTCGACCTGGCCGGTCCACGGCGTGCCGTAGGGCAGGGGATCGCCAACTGTCAGGGTTAGGCCGGTCCATGCGGCGAGGCCGGGCTTTTCGAGGACGATTTCTTTCATCGGCTGGCCGTCGAGATAAAGCTGAAGGCGTCCGGCGTGGACGGTGACGAAGACGGAGAACGGGCGGTCGTCCTCGATGCTGAGCATGGTGAGAGTGTGGCGTTCGACGATGGCGGAGGCGGCGTCGCTGCCGGTGAGAATGCGGACGATGAGCGTGCGGTCCACGCGATAGAGCGAGAGGGCGTCGCGTCCGTCGGCGGTGCGCAGGCTGAGGAGGCGGACGCTGCACGGGTCGTGGGTGCGGCGTTCGGTGATGAGTGCTTCCATGGTGACGCTGCCGCTGGCGGCGCACGCCGGGGCGATGCCGGCGAGTGATGCTGCGGTGGCTTCGGCCCAGCCGGCACTGACATTGAGGGATCCGTCGCGGCCAGGGGTGGCGTTGCCATGCAGCGTGAAGAGGCCCGCTGCGCCGGGGGACGATGCGTTCTCCCATGAGAATTGCAGGGCATCCGGTGAGACCGGCCATTTCGCGGTGACGGGCTTTTCGGCGATGACCGGATGCTGCGTCAGCGTGGTCGTGCGGTCGCGGCCGCCTGCGATCCAGACGTCAGGGAAGTAGTCGGGGGCAGGATCGTCGCTCAACGGGGCCGCGCTGACAATCTCGCGGAGGTCGGGCCGGAGGGTGGCGAGATAGACATCCGGCGCGTCGCCTTTTGCCGGAGGACCGCTGAAGGCGAGGTGGAGCGGATCATTTGACCAGCGCAGGTGATTGATTTCGCCGGCTTGTTGCGGCAGCGACTGCGCGGGCAGCAGATCCCAGCCAGGTTCTACGCCGGGAACGAAGACGCGCAGCCGGCGGCGGTCGCCGTCGAGGACCGTGAGCGCGAAGCTGTCGTCCGGTGCCAATCCCGGAAAACTCCCCTGCGCGAGCGGGGCGAATGTTCGGGTGTCCATGTTCGCCAATCCCGCCTGCGGCCAGGGAAAGAGCCCCGCAGCGCGGGTGCCGTCGCGGGAAAGCTGGAAGTTGTCCGCGCCGAGCGGGGATTCGGCCCACATGATTTCGCGCTCGTCAGGATTGCCCGGCTGGAAGCGGACGAGGATTTCGCCGGTGAGCGCCGGGCGGCGGCTCGTCTGGAGGGAGTTCAGTGCGTATATATAGTCCCCGTCTGAGCCCTTCCAGACGGCGACGGCCATTCCGGTGCCGAGTTTCCTGGGCTCGCCGCCCGCGAAGGGCACAGAGAAGATTTCCGGGGCGTAGGCCGTCCCGCTTTCTCCAGCCGCCGCGTGACGGTCCGTATAATAGACAGTCGCGCCGTCTGCGGAGAGCAGCGGACGCGAGAAATTCCCCGGTCCAGCCAGCAAGACCCGCGGCGGACCGGGCAATTCCCGCGCCATCAGCCGAAAAGTGCTCCCCGCAGCGTAGGGATCGGGTTCGCCCGATATTTGCTGAACCCAAACCGCCCGGGTGGCGGGAGTCTGGGCGAAGACCGTGACCGGAAAAAGGAAGGCTGAGAGCAGTCGGAGGCGGAACATGGGCGCGAGTCTGGCACCGGGGCCGGGGATTTCAATGAGGGTGCCGGAAAATGGATGCGAGTGGGGCGGGGCTGGTTTTCAGTGCCCGAAGAGGGGTTTCCCCCGGAATTCGGCCCTTTTCACCGCCCCAATCCCTGATGCTCCTCCCCTATGGCCCATAAAACTTTCCCTGATGCGAAGATTTTTCTTGCCGCCGGGGCCTCAATCAGCAATATCGGCGCTGCCATGAAACAAATTACAGCCCTCCTCACTCTTTTTGCAATGTTCGCCGGTCAGGCATTTGCCTGGACAGGCGGTCCCTACAGTAACAACACCTACGACGGTTTCGACGGTGGAATTTTCCAATACACCTTCCGCGGCAACAACGTGTCCGGAATGGCCCGCTTCACACAGAACACCTCCTCCTCCTACAATTCGGAGTTCGGTGACTCGGTGATGTATTACAACGGCATCACCTACTACGGTGAGTCCTACGGCTTCGTGGACTTCGTTTCCGGCAACGTGGACGGCATCATCAACTGCACCGCTGCCGGCACGGACCTCAACAACCCCGCCGCCGTGCTTCGCACATCCAACGGAACTTCCTGGGGCGTCTTCAACGGCGTTCGTTTCGGCACCGGCAACCCGCTCTTTGGACCTTACAGCCCCGGCGGCCCTGAGGCGACCTACATGACGGCCAATGGCACTTGGACCGGCAAGCTTACCCGCAGATATCCAGTCCCCCGGTTCTCCGGTGCCGGTGAAATGACCTTCTTCGGCGAGGGCGAGAGCACTGATGACAGCTCGGATCTGACACTCGTTTCCACCGGCGACTTCCTCACTCCCCGCCCTGGCGGCCTTGATCCGGCGAACGGCACGCAGCGCACCTTCGTCACCATCCCTACGGACAGCTTTAAGAATAAGTCCGTGGTGCAGATCATGGTGTTTGGTGGCCGCATCAGCACCCAGCCTTACCTCGGATCGAACGCCTTCCAGGCGCTCTGATCTGACTTTCAGGTAATAATTCACTCACAGACAGGGCAGCACTCGCTGCCCTGTTTGCTTTTCCGGGAGAGTCTTCCCTGAACAATTCCCACTCTGCGCTGTCTCAATCAGGTTCTCCGTAATGACCGCCCGCCTCGCCACGATCCTCATCTTCCTCTTCTGCGGCACCATGACGGTCCTGCTGGTGCGGAGCGTGCTGTATCCCGAGGAATCCCGCCTCGCAGACGTAGCGCCGCAAGTCCCTTTCGATCTTTTCGTGGCGCGGGCCGAAGGCTCGCAACTCGACATTTGGGACGGCCAGCGCATCACAGGAGACTGCCACATCGAACCGCAAGGAGTTAGCCCCAATCCACTGGCTAAAACTGACAAGGTCAATATCCGGGTAAGCATCCGCCTCATTCTAAGCGAGCAAATCAAGGACAAGATGGGCTATCAGCGCATTGACGTCTCAGGGGATGCCGTGCTCCACGCAGATGGCAGGGTGGGCGATTTCGATCTGAACTTCACGCTCGCCGGGACGCAGTCACCCATACGCCTCTTTATCAAGCAGACTGAGGATCAGAAAAGCCCCGCCCTGAAACTGATGAGTGGCAACGCTGTGGTGTTTCAATCATCAGCCGGCAAGCTCCTCGAGGGGCCTGACAGCCTCATCGCTGATGGTATGCTCCAGGCGCTCGGCATTCCGCCGGATGCACTTCTGGGGAAGCGGACGGAATCAAACACCACCTCGACTGTGCGCGCGGGGAACATCGAGGCCGGCGACCAGTCCTTCAACGGCTTCCTCTTCACCAGCGGAGCCGACGAGGAAACAAAGTTTCGTCTCTACATGTCGAACACCGGCGAAATCCTTCGCATCAAGACGCCACTCGGCCTTGAGATGCTGGCGGAATCTCTTCGACCCAAAGGCACCGAAGCGCCCAAACTGGAACGCTACTCACAGACCAGGAACACTCCATGATCCGGACCCGCGACCTCACCATGCATTACGGCCAGCTCTGCGCCCTGAAGGGCCTGAGTCTCGATATCGCCCAGGGAGAATTCTTCGCCTTCCTCGGCCCTAACGCCGCCGGCAAGACTACGACGATCAAGCTCCTCACCGGCTTGCTCAAGCCTACCTCCGGGGATGCATGGCTTTGCGGGCACCATGTCCACGATGCTCCACGCGCGGCCAAACTCGCGCTCGGCTTCGTGCCGGATGTCGCGGTCTTCTATGACAAACTCACTGCCGTCGAGTTCATGGAATTCATCGCCGATATCTTCGAAGTGGACCGCACCAAAGCCCGGCGGCTGACTGGCGAGCTCTTCGAGCAATTCGCTCTCCGTCCTTATGCGTCGGAGCAAATCGAACACCTCAGCCACGGCACCCGCCAGCGTCTCGCCATCGCCTCCGCGCTGCTCCACGATCCCAAAGTCATCATCATTGATGAGCCGATGATAGGTCTCGATCCCGTCCACATGCGCGTGGTGAAAGAGGAACTCAAAGCCCGCAGCCGCGCGGGCGTCACCGTCTTCATGTCCACTCACCTGCTCAACATCGCCGAGGAACTAGCGGACCGCATCGGCATCATCCACGGCGGAAAGCTGGTGGCGCTCGGCACCATGCAGGAACTGCGCGACGGAGCCAGCGGTGGAAGCACGGAACTGGAGCAGATTTTTCTCTCACTCATGCGGGAAGCCGCCGCGGACGGTCAGGAAATCAGGCACTAGTCGGCCATCGAAACGCCCCTTTGCCGGTCCGCCAGTTTTCACCACCCTCGTGACATGGACGATTTTTTCAGCGTGGCGGAAAACGATGAACGGGAGGCGCAAGACCGGCCGCCACTGCGGGCCATGCCGCTCGCGGCACGGATGCGGCCGCGCACGCTTGATGAATATGCCGGGCAGCAGCACATCCTCGCGCCGGGACGGTTGCTGCGGCGGGCAGTGGAGGCGGATAGATTCACCTCGCTGATTTTCTACGGACCACCCGGGGTGGGCAAGACGAGTCTGGCGCAGCTCATCGCGCAGGGCACAAAATCGCGATTTGTTAATCTCAGCGGCGTGGAATCCAATGTCGGAGACATCCGGAAGGCTGTGGAGGCTGCGGAAACCGCGCGCCGCCTGCACCAGCGAACGACGACGCTGTTCGTGGATGAAATTCACCGCTTCAACAAAGCGCAGCAGGACGTGCTCCTGCCGTGGATCGAGCGCGGCACGGTGCGCTTCATCGGCGCGACCACGCACAATCCGTTCTTTTACGTGAACAGCCCGCTGGTTTCGCGCAGCCAGGTGTTTCAGCTCGAGCCGCTGAGCGCGGGAGACATCGTGACCCTGCTGCGCGCCGCTCTCTCAGACGAATCACGCGGCCTCGGCGACATGAAGCTCACCGTTGAGGATGCCGCCATCGAACACCTCGCCCGAATGGCTGACGGTGATGCTCGCAAGGCGCTCAGCGCTCTAGAGCTGGCGGCCCTCACCACTCCGCCGGATGCGCAGGGAGTTATCAGCATTACTCTGGCCACAGCTGAGGAGAGCATTCAGAAAAAGACCGTCGTCTATGATGGCGACGGTGATGCGCACTACGACACCATCAGCGCTTTCATCAAGAGTATCCGCGGCAGTGACCCCGATGCAGCGCTCTACTGGCTCGCGAAGATGCTCTACGCGGGCGAGGACTTTAGATTCATCGCGCGGCGTCTCGTCATTGCCGCGAGCGAGGACATCGGGCTCGCGGACTCAAGTGCGCTGCGCGTAGCCATTGATGCGTGGCAGGCCGCAGAGTTCGTTGGGCTTCCGGAGGCGCGCATCCCGCTGGCTCACGCGACAGTCTATCTGGCCACCGCACCCAAGAGTAACAGCGCCTACGCCGCTCTCGGCGCTGCCATGAAAGAGATCGAAGAAGGCCGCACGCTCGCCGTGCCACGTCACCTCCGCAGCACCGGTTACAGCGGGGCCAAACAACTCGGCCACGGCGAGGGCTATCAGTATTCCCATGACTACGAAGGCAACTTCGTTCCCCAGGCTTACCTTCCCGAAGGCCGCCGTTATTACACGCCCACGGACAACGGTCAGGAGGGGAGGATAAAAGAGCGGCTGGAGTTTTGGCGGCGGAAGTTCGAAGAAGCCGGAACGAAGAACGAGGGATGAAGAATCAGATTTCCTGAGCTTCGCCGGCAGCACTTTCCGCTGCGGCCTTTCTTCTCTCGATCACGCCTTCCACGGCCTTCCGCAGCAACGGCCGCGCGCTCAGCTTTATGGGATCGAGGCTGATGATCACCTTTGCGTCATCGTAGCCTGCAAGCGTCAGCGTCAGCAGGCTGGCATCGTCTGACACTTCGGCATGCTGGATCTCAGCCCATGAGAAAAGCTGCATGTTTTGCGCCGGGCGCCAGAAGGGAAAGATCTCAATGCCAAGGGGCGAAATCAGCAGGAATGCATGGCGTGTGAGCTGCACCGCAAGCCGGAGGCAAGCCCACGCCGCGATGATCGGCAGCAGCGCCCACCAGAGAGAGAGAGGATCGTTGACCCGCCACAACCAGAGCACCAGCAGGCCCCCGGCGAGGCAGAGCAAGAGGACACCGGCGATCACAAACGTGACGGCCTGGCGTGAGCGGGTGAAGCGAAGTTCCTTGAAGGGTTTTTCCATGAGCAATGCTTAGTGGCGTTCCGGACTGAAATGTTCAATCGCCGCCATCAATGGTGAAGGTTCCATTCCACGCATTCTGCATAATGCACTCCAGAGCCGCCGAAAATGTCCAGCGCACTGCCGATGGTGACGTCCACCTTACCGCCGCTGAGATCCTGGGCGATTTGCAAATCCTCCAGGCGCCTCGCTCCGCCCGCATAGGTGACGGGGATTTCACCCCAGTCTCCAAGGAGTTGCAGCAGTTCCTCATCCATGCCGCGGCACTGGCCTTCCACGTCCGCGGCGTGGATAAGAAACTCCGCGCAGTGTTCCGCCAGCGCGTCCAGCACCGCAGGCGTAACCGGCAGAGAAGTGCGCGTCTGCCAGCGATTCATGCACACTGTCCAGCCACCCGCAGCATCACGGCGGCAGGAGAGATCAATCACCAGCCGCTCGCGGCCCGCCACCCGGATCATCTTCTCCAGCCGGTCTTCCAGAAAGCGTCCGTCAGCATCAAAGAGCCACGAAGTGACAATGACATGCGATGCTCCCGCCGTGAGCCAATGCTCCGCATTCTCCGCAGTGATCCCGCCGCCGATCTGCAGGCCGCCGGGCCATGCCGCGAGAGCAGCGCGCGCGGCTTCCTCATTCCGTGGCCCAAGCATGATGACGTGCCCGCCCGTCAGCCCGTCCGAGCGATAGAGCCCGGCATAGTACTCCGCCGGCTGGGCGCTGACAAAATTCGTGCGCAGCGCCGCTCCGTCGTCAGTGAGCGTGCCGCCTACTATTTGCTTCACGCGGCCTTCGTGGAGATCAATGCACGGGCGAAATCGAGACATGGAGCGCAGTGGCGCGGGAGGGGGCTGGAGTCAATGCGGCACCATGCATGGAGAACTGATTGCCCGCCGCCACAGTCTGCCTACGTTTTCCGCACATGCCCGCTTCTCCCCGTTCCGACTCGCCACTCTTCTCCGCCGTGCAGCAGACATTCTCGCGCATGGGCTGGCAATTCCGCCGCGTCGAGGGCCGCGAAGTGCTGGAGGCCGACTTCGATGTTTATCACACCCGCACCCGTGTCCATGCGCAGGTCTTCGCTCCGCTTCATGCGCTCAGTGTCGTCGGCGCACTTGCGCACAAGGTTCCCGACAGCCGTGGAGGCATCGTTGGCGAAATGCTCATGCGGACGAACAAGGAACTCACCATCGGCAATTTCGAACTCGATCACGACACCGGCACTGTGCTGTTCCGTGCCACTAATATCTTTCCGGCCAGCGGCGCGGACGGCAACATCATCGCGAGTCTTGTGCATACCACTCTCGCCGAAGTGGACCGGCTCACGCCGTTTCTCACCATCATCCTGCGACTGAGTCCGGCGGAACTCGGAGCGCTGAATTTGAAAACCTTCCTCATGCGCGAAGACCTGCTGCCGCCTGTGCCTGACGAGGAAAATGCCGCACCGTGAGCAATGTCTATTACATCCTGAATCCCGACGGCACGCGCGCCGGGCCGTACGCTGAAGAGGAGGTGCTCGACCTCCTGGAGTGCGGCGCGATGCAGCCTGACGATCAGTGCCTGCATGAAGAAAGCGGACGCATCAGCGCGGCCGGCGCGATGTTTCAGGTCATCAATCCGGCTCCGGAGCCTGCGGCGGCGCCGGTGCCATGGCAGCCGGCGCCATTTCCTGATGGCGATGAGGGGAAAGTCCCCGCGTCAGACAAGCCGCGCACCCGTCTGCTCTACCGCGGCAGTCCCTGTGTCCTCACCTACTGGCGGAGCGTGCTCCTCGCGGCTCTGGTCGTTTTTGCCGGATACGCGCTGCGCGACAAGTCTCCAGGCATGGTCCCCGCCGGGCTGATTATCGGCCCTCTCATCCTCCTGCGCGCGGTGATGCATCGTCTAAGCACTCTCTACCTTATCACCAACTCCCGCGTGGAGGTGATTGAAGGGCTGCTTTCCCGCAGCAGCCGGGAACTCCGCGTCGCCGACATTCGCGCCATCAACGTCACCCGCACTGGTATCACCGGACTGTGCGGCATTGGCAGCATCGCCTTCTCCTCTGCCGCTGGTGCGCAGGATGATGTCGTCTTCCAGCGCGTCTTCGGCGCCACCGGACTGAAGAATCTCGTGCGCCGTCTTCAGGACGGGCAAAGCTGATCCAGACATTCCGGCGCCGGCCCGAATTTCGGCTCAGGGATTCCAGGTCACGCGCAGCCGGTAGAACGGCCCCGCGCCAGTCACGGGCAGCGGGATGGTCACGGTCTCGGTGAGGCCGCCGGGGTCGGTGGCGGTTTGCTGTGAAGCTGGAGTCCATGCGTCCCAGGACGAGAGAGCGGTGCTCTGTTCCATTTTCCAGAGGTACCCGGTCGCGGGGATACGGCGGTGGTAAACGAATGCGGGGCCGCCTGGCAGCAACGTGATCGCCGGATGTTTGCCAGTATCGGCAACGGCGGGATCGGAGCCGAGCGCGTCCTCGAGCCAGTCAGCGAGACCGTCGGCGTCTCTGTCGGCATTGGAGTTGTCCGGGCTGACGATAAAGAAAGGACTCTTTCCGGTGACGGAACCGGAGACTGCGGCGAGGCGGAGTTGCGGCTCGGCTGACGGATAGGTGAGATTGCCGTTCCAGATCCCGGCGGTAAACGCACCGCTGGCGGCGGGAACGAGGGCTGCTCCAGGGAGTGATTCCCGGACCGAGAAACGCAATACCGGCAAGGAAGGCGTGGCTCCGGACATCGGATTGCTCCCTGCCCATGCAAGAGGCGCGCCCGCAGTGTTCGTGGCGGAGCCGTATTGCAGCCGCGGTGCGGGTGCGGTCCATGAGCGAACAGATCCGGCAGTGGACCCGGCCGCATTGTCGAAGCTGAAGTCAATCATGAGATGGTCAGTGCCGTTGAAAAGGAACGGTGTGCTGAACGGCATCTGATTCCATCCGGAGGTGAGTGTGAGCGTGCCGCTGAAGACGGTGGTCCAGGCAGCATTGTCCCACTGAAGCGGTGTCTGGAAGGAGGTGGCGGCAGTGTGTTTAATGCGAATGGTGTAGTTGCTGAGCGACACCGGCGGTACTGTGAGGACTTCGAGCCCAATGCCGGAAATGACCGTGCCTCCGCCAAGATCAGCAGGTGTCAGGATCGCTTGAGCGCGGTGATCGGCGAAGGAACTGAAAACGGGCACCACGAGGGAGCCGGAGCCGGTGCCCACGGTTTGAAACACCGTTCCGCTCCCTGGCTTTTCAGCGGTCAGGGCAACGGGACCGGCAAAGTTCTCAACAGGATTCCCAAGGGCATCTTCCGCCGTGATGCGTACCGGAAACGGCGCTCCGGCGGTGATGCCTGCGGGGAGCGCATCCCAACGCAGTGCGGCGACCGGCCCCCATGTGACATCGAAGGCGTTGCTGCTGCCCGTGGCGCTCCCAACTGCCGCGCGCAGTGTGACGCCGGGAGCAAACGCCTGCACGCTGAGCGTGAAATTCCCGCTGCCGGAGGTCAGCGTGGCCGTGGCAGCGGAGAGCGTGACTGCTCCTGCTGTGTTTTGCGCTGCCAGATTCACCGGACCTGTGAAGACGGTAAGTATTTGGTCCGCTGCATTGCGTGCCGTGACCGTCACCGGGAAAGTCTTCCCGCGGATCTGCGGCGAACTAACAGCGCTGATGTTGAAATGGTGTGCCTCGTTATCCAGCACGGTCACCGAACGCGTGCCGCTGGAGAATCCCGACAGGCTGGCCGTGAGGGTCAAGGCAGCATCGCCGTTGAGCTCGGTATCATTTTCGGCGGCGACCGGGAACGTCATACTGGAAAGCCCGGCGGCGAGGATCACCTGCCGGTTCGCGATTCGCGCCGGGTGACTGGAGGTAAGGGTTACAGTGAGGGCGGTCGCCGACTGTCCGCTCAGCGTGAGTGTATAGGTGCCGGAAGTGCCCTCGATGATGGTTGCCGGACCTGCGGTGAAGGTCAGGCTCGCGGGGTCGTTGTCGTTCACGGAAATGATCCGCGTGGCGGCGGGCCAGGTTCCGTGGACGGCGCTGAGGGTGACATCCTGACGGCCGTGGAGTTCGTTGTTGTCCGGGGCGGTGAGGTTGAAGGATATCGAGCCCGAGCCTGCGGGTACGACAAGTGTGACCGGCGCGGAAAGCTGGGTGGTGGAAGTGGAGAGGGTGAAAGTGAGATTGCGCGTGGCTGCGGGATTCAGGGTGAGGGTGGCGAGCTGCGCCGCGCCGCCTTCCTGCATGTTGGCAGGGGCGGTCAATGTCAGGACAGGCTGTTCGTTGTCTGTCACCAGCACCGTGGCGGAGGCGCCGAGGTAGGATGGCGCTATGGCCGAGATTTGCACGCTGCGGCTGCCATCCACGCTGGCGTTATCCAATAGCGTGGCGGGAATGGGTGCGCTGATCGCACCGGCCGGAATGGTCACGGTGGCCGGCACGGAAAGTGCCGGGTCGGAACTCGTCAGGACAACCGTCACAGGTGCCGCGGCGGCTGCCGGCAGAGAGACGCTGCCCGCTGCGGCTATCGTGCCCGCCGTTTCAGCGATCGAGGCTGGCATTGTCAGGCTGAGCGTGCCGGACGAGGTGACATTGAAGGCACTGCTGAGTCCCGTATGCCCCTCCGCATCCGTGGCGGAAAGTCGCATTCCGGTTCCCGCTTTGGTCAGATAAATGTCGTTCGCCCAGATGCCGGCGACGAAAGCCCCGGTGTTCGTCGGGGTCACGCTGCTGATCACATCGGCCCGGATGCGGATGTTTGGCGGCGAAGTGCTGGTCCCCGGGGATGGCGAATAGGTCCAGCTCAACGGATCGCCGTCATTGCTGTCTGAGGTGGCGATGAGCGCGCGCGTTTGGCCGGTGCCAATAGTCGTGGCCGCAGCGGCGCCAGGAGTCCCGGGCTTGCTGGCATTGTTGAAACTGAAGTCCAACATCAGATTATCCGTGCCGTTGTAGTCGAACGGCGTTTGCAGTGTGAAGTCCCTCCAGCTGGTAGCGCTGATGGTTTCATTTGCGCGATAGACCGTAGTCCAGTCGGCATTGTCCCAGTAGCCTGAAGAGTTGCTCAAAAGGTTTTGGGTCGTGTGCTTGAGACGGATGGTGAAGTTGGTGAGAGTGATGCCGGGGATGGTGAGGATGGGCCACGTGAAGAACGACTTGTTGTAATCCCACAGCAGGGCCTTCTTGCCCTGCTTCATCAGCTCTTTGTCCAGCGCAATCACTTCGTCAAACGTGGTGGGTACCGTCTTGACCAAATCGCGGTTCACGACGAGCCCCACCGCCTCAATAGACAGCGGGTAGCCCCAGACCTTGCCCTTGTAGGTAAAGGCCTTCCAGGCCGAGTCGTCGATGGCGTCGCGCACGCGCTTGGGCGGGTGGATTGGCACCAATAGACCTGAGCGCGCCCATTCACCGGTACGGTCATGGGGCCAGCAAAAAATGTCGGGCCCTTTACCCGCAGCAGCAGCAGCTTGGAATTTGTCGGTTGCGCCCTCTGGGTGTTGCACCACCACGCGTACACCCGATTCCGCCGTGAAGGCATCTCCCACTTTTTGCAAGCCGTTGTAGCCCTTGTCGCCGTTGATCCACACCAGCAGGCGCAGCGGGGCCTGGGCTTGCGCCGCCGTGCAGG
>JANOZA010000718.1:0-1922 GCA_031429155.1 Verrucomicrobiota bacterium
GGCCACCGGCGGTTCCTTCCTCCTCGCGGGGCCCGTCAAGACCACCGCCGCCGCCACCACTGCCATCATCAGCGCGAAAAACATCGCCATTTACCCCGGCTACACCACTCCCACTTCCTTCGATGTCGCCCCCGGCACGACCGCCAGCGGCATTGATCTACAAATCTCCTCCATCATCAGCGGCGGCGGCGGCGAGCCACTCATCAAAAGCGGCAACGGCACCCTACTCCTCTCCGCCCCCAACACCTACCAAGGCGGCACCCAACTCGCTGGCGGCACCCTCGCCTTCTCCCATCCCGACGCCCTCGGCACCGGCCCCATCACCTTTGCCAACGGCTTCCTCCGCTACGTCGGCATCACCACCGACGTCTCCGCCCGCATCCAGCCCAGCACGGGAGCGCCCATCCGCATAGACACTAACGGGCAGAACGTCACCTTCGCCAGCCCGCTCACCGGCAGCGGCAATCTCGGGAAATCCGGCGCAGGCACGCTGACCCTCGCGGCAGCCAACACCTACACCGGTGACACCAACGTCAACGCCGGCAACGTCAGCCTCGCCCAGCCCACCCTCGCCGACACCGCTGCCGTCTCCATCGCCGCCGGTTCCACGCTCAATCTTGCCTTCACCGGCACGGATACCGTCAACAAACTCACCTTCGCAGGCGTCCAGCAAATCGCTGGCGTCTATAAGGCCATTGGCAATCCCGCCCTCGGCACCGCCACCGCCGCCATCACCGGCCCCGGCCTGATCCGCGTGCTCAGCAGCCCGCCCGGCAACGACTATGGAGTCTGGACAGCCGCCACCGGAGTGGCCGGCAGCATCACTGACGACGACGACCGCGACGGCGTCATCAATCGCGACGAATACGCCTTCGGCCTCACGCCGACCAGTGCCGCCTCGCGCAATCCCCTCTCTGCTATCACCACCGCCACCGGCCAACTCACCTACACCCGCCGCACTGCCAGCCTCAGCGGCCTCACCTTCACGGTGCATGCCTCCGCTGACCTCGCCACCTGGCCCGCCGACCTCACCGCCACCCAAACGATAACATCCACCGACGGAGACATCGAAAGCGTGCGCGTCATCCTTTCTCCCGCACTGCTGGCGGGCCGGAGACTCTTCGTGCAAATCCGCACCAACTGAACCGGCCCCGCCCTCAGTGAGCCCCTGCGCTCCGCAGGATGCGCACGATCTCCGCTGCGGATTCCGGATTCTCCGCACTGGCGTGGAAGCCGGAGACCGTCGTTGTGGAGGCCGCGCCGGGCAGGAATGAACTGCTCCACGGCACGACGCCGTCATTCGACTTCTCCACCGGCCGCCCAAAGCTGGTGGGCGGGAAGATGGCGATGATGTTGTGATAGGGAACCTGCATCGGCCGCAGATCGAGCGCGTAGAGGAGCGGGTGCTGCGGCGATAGTCCCTCCGTGGCGCGCGAGCCGAGGTCGCGGAAGCGCTGCAATTCAGGATTCACCGCATAGCGGGCCACGGACTGCATTTCGCGGAAGAGACCGGCGATCAGCTTGGTGGGAACGATGAGGCGGGAGATGAACCGGATGACCGAGAGATTGGCCACCTCGCTGCCCTGGTGCGGGGTGGAGAGAAAGATGACGCGGGCGACGAATGGCTGATGTTTGAAATAGAGGGTGCGCTCCACGAGGTCGCGCGTCGCGGCGCTCAGCGGCAGTTCCTTCAATGGGCGCGTCCAGAAGGCGCGATAGATTTCCTCGCCGCTGTCCATGACCTGCATCCGCGCGAGCAGGCCGCCCATGCTGTGGCCGGCGATGATCATCTGCTGCATGGCGGCACTGCGGTGCCCGGGATCGTAGAAATCCCGGGCGTCGCTCAGTGATTTCCGGAATTGCGCGGCGGCGGCCTGCAAGGTTAGTCCGCTCGGGTAAAGATAGTACCACACCTGGTATCG
>JANOZA010000719.1:0-3148 GCA_031429155.1 Verrucomicrobiota bacterium
CCAGCTCAGTCCGCGCGAGATGGAAGTGCTCCAACTCATCGCCGAGGGCAAAGCCAACAAGGAAACCGCGGACGTGCTGCATATCAGCGTCAAGACCGTGGAGAAGCACCGCCAGAAGGTGATGGAGAAACTCAACATCCACGACACCGCCAGCCTCACCCGCTACGCCATCAGCGCCGGCATCATCGAGAGCAGCGTGCAGGTGACCATACTATAGAGCACAGTCCGCCGTTTGGAGTCCAGCCTTTAGGCTGACAGTGCCAAAGACCCGCAGCCTGAAGGCTGAACTCCGAACCTCTCCAAACCAACTCAAGCACCGCTCCACATGAACCCGCCGCCCCCGCCCCCCGACCACCACCTGCGTTTCCATCTGCCGCACCGGCACCTCAACGAAGTCTTCGGCCAGAACTGGTTTGCGCTGAAAGCCGAGGCTTTCGCCCGCTTCTTCGGCACGCCATTCTTCCTCGTGGCGCAGACTGTGGTCGTCCTCGTCTGGATCGTTCTGAATGCGTGCGGCGTTTTCCACTTCGATGTCTATCCGTTCATCCTGCTCAACCTCGCCTTCAGCCTCCAGGCCGCCTACGCCGCGCCGCTCATTCTGCTCGCGCAGACACGCCAGGCCGACCGCGACAAAGCCCACGCCGGAGCCGATGCCCTGCACCGCGAAGACCTCGCCAAAGCCAGCGAAGAGCGACAAATCCTCAGCGCGCAGCAGTCGGCCCTGATCCTGCAACTGCTGGAGCAAAACACCCGGCTGACCGAATTGACCAAAGAGATGACCGCCCGGGTGGAAGCCCTCACCGCCGAGTTGCACGGACGGCTGGTGAAGGTCTGAGCGCCGTCCCGGGTGCGTCCTTCGCGCAGTAGGGTTACACCCCATAGGAGAACCCGTCGCCACTGTGCAGAGTGCCCGCGGCTGCTGAAGCAGTGCGCCGTCATTCTGACGGTCACTGGAAACAAACCAGCAGCCACCGTCCAGGAAACTACACTACCATTATGAACTACACCACACTGACACTGCTCGCCCTCTCCAGCATTCTCCTCGTCAGCTGCGACAAAGAAAAAGCCGCCGTGAATGCCAAGAACGAAGCCAACAAGGATGCGATTGATAACCGCAAGGACGCCGTGGACGCCGCCGCCAAAGCGGCGAAGAAACAGACCGACATCAACGCCGAGGTGACCAAGGCAAACATCGAAGCCAACAAGGACGCCGTCCAGGCGCAGCTCGACGCCAACAAGGAAAAATCCGACGCCGCGGCCAAAGCCGAGAAAGCAAGGATTGATGCCGAGCGGAAGTAACCACGCCTGGTCTGGCATGGAGGCACCAGCCCACCCGGCTTCCGAGGTAGGGTTACACCCCATCGTCCAGTCCCCCAGAGAGCTGTAATGCAAGGCAAGGCGGCTCCCGCCGTGCCAAACACGACAACCGTCAACAAACAGAACTACACCATATGAAAATGCACACACGACTTCTCCTCCTCGCCGGCAGCCTCGGTCTCATCACATTGATGCCGTCCTGCCAATCCACCACCGCCACCGCCACGACCGGCTCCGAAGCCGTCATGTGCGACAAATGCAAAACCGTCTGGGTCATGAATAAACCCACAGCGCTCGGTGCCCCGGGAAGAATGCAAACCACCATCTATCGCGACAGCAAGACGATGATCTGCCCGGACTGCCAACTAGCCGCCGACAACTACTGGAAGACCGGATCAATGAAGCACACCTGCTCGCACTGCGGCGGCACGCTGACGCACTGCACCCAGCACTAAACCCCGACGGCCTCAAGGCTGGGGAGTAGCTCGATGAAAGCCAAAAGCGCCCGCCCGCTTCCCCGGCCCGGCCGTCATGTGCCCACAGCAAACCAAGAACCAACGGCATGAAAACAACACTGAAATCCACGGTCATCACGCTGAGCATCGCCCTCCTCGCGGCGTTCACCTTTTCCGGCTGTCAGACCACCGGCAGCGGTGGCGGCAGCAACACCCATGAGATGGGTGGTCCCGGAAAGCCCCGGATGGACAACAGCCTCATGCCCAATCGCGGCAACTAAACCTCTGAGCCTGGAAACTGACCGGACCAATGAACAGTCAGCGTGCTGCTGCGGCTGAATATCCATGCAGACATCAACGCCTGGGTCAGTCACTTCAGGCATTCTGCCACTCAGTTTATGAAACTCGAACACATCCTCATCCCGTGCGATTTTTCATCCAGCACCCGGGCGGCTATTGATTATGCCCTCACGCTCAGGGAGCGATTCCCCGCTGCGGTCACACTCCTCCATGTCATTGCCCCGTTCGTTGGCTACGGCGCGGAGATCAGTTTCATCCCTGACAACGCTGAGGTGAACCGTGAGCAGGGTGCCGAAGCGCGACTGAAGGAACTGGCGACTCCATTCGCTGGCAGTGTCCCGGCGAAGACCGTGTGCCTCAGAGGCCAGCCGTGGCAGGCCATTTGCGACTGGGCCGCGGATAACGAAGTGGACCTCATTGTCATGCCGACCCACGGCCACTCCGGCCTCCTGCACATGTGGCTCGGAAGCGTGGCCGAGCGCGTCGTCCAGAAGGCAGCTTGTCCCGTGCTCGTAGTTCGCAACCCAACCTGACGAGTAGGCAGGCCGCTCCAGCAACTTCCCAACCCTTCACCGCACACACTATGAAATTCTCCCACATCCTCATCCCGACAGACTTCTCTGACAGCAGCCAGGCGGCCCTTGATTACGCCGTCACCCTCAGGGAAAAATTCTCCGCAGAAATCACACTGCTTCATGTCGTGGAACCCTTCTTCGGCTACGGAGTGGAGATTATCCCTGCCTTCGACGTGGAAGCAAACCGCAAAGCCTCCGCTGACAAGCACTTGAAGGAAGTGGCCGCCACAATCGAAGGCCTTTCCAGAGTAAAGTCGGTGTGCCTCAGTGGGAAGCCCTGGCACTGCATCTGTGAATGGGCCGCGGATAACGCAGTGGACCTCATCGTCATGCCGACCCACGGCCACTCCGGCCTCCTGCACATGTGGCTCGGAAGCGTGGCCGAGCGCGTCGTCCAGAAGGCACCCTGTCCCGTCCTCGTCGTCCGCGGCATTGAATGATGGAGTCCTTTCCAATGAGAAACCGCCTCTGCGACTCCTCGCGTGGCACGAGCCAGCCATC
>JANOZA010000720.1:0-2870 GCA_031429155.1 Verrucomicrobiota bacterium
AAGGCGGAAGGTGGACTGGCGTGGGTTCGTGGACTACGCCCAGCCGGGGGACATCCAGTCGGAGATGCCGTTCGTGGATCCTTTCGTTCCCGAAGACGCACTAAAGCTGGCCGCTGCACCGGACAAATCGGAGAAGGACTATCTGCGGCTCAGGCAGATGCTGCTCCAGGCAACCGTAGAGAAGGCGACGGAGTTGCGTCCGCTTTTGAAGAACGAAGAACTCAAGCGCAGCGGGGACAAGCACCGCGGATTCGCGCTGGCGCTCGCGGCCTACGATTACTCCGTGAACGGCATCATGGCGGGCCTGCAGTACATCTTTGTTGAGATGGTGGCCAAGTCAGATGATCCCGCCGACCGGAACAGGGCTGAGACGGCGGGCTGGACGCTGGTTTGGCTGGATGAGTGGGATCTGACACACGACGCCTTCAACAAGCACTTCGTCGGCAACCTTGAGGAGCACGCCTCCTTTTGGGAACTGCGCGAGGAACTCTACCCGGAGAGCTATGACCGGTATATCGCGAAGCACTATGCCGCTGCCAAAGTGGATGCCGCGTCGCTGCGGGGCGTCTGGAAAGGCAGCAAGGATGATGTGAGTGTCGAGATCCGCTTCGGCGACACCAAGGAGTGGGAGGTCCGCAGGGGCGACAAGGCCAGCCGCGCTGTGTTGAGCACCCACACGGATGGCGGTAACGTATGGCTCCGCAGTAACAAGCACGCGGACGAGTGGATTGCCACTGCCTGGATGAAGCGGGACAAAGCCGGGGCGATGCGGCTCACCTTGCTGCCAAAATCACCAGAGGGTGTCCCGGGATATCCTCCTTCGATTGAGATGGGGCTCACGAAAGAAGCTGATGCCCCGGCGACGGAGAAGCCAAAAGGCGCAGCGACGAAGCTCACACCAGTCGGGCTGCTCGGCACATGGCGCGGGAAGGTGAATGGGGAAAGGCTGACGCTCTCGTTCCACCGTCCGCCGGTGGAGAAGGACGTGCAGTTGGACATCTATTCTGGCGAGGCGACGATTGGGGCGCTGGCGGGATTCACCATCGCGGCGGATGGCGGCTCGGCTGAGGTGGTCCAGCAAAGTGCGGCCGGCGGCATGAAGTTCGGGACGCTCATTCCAAGCGAGGCGGGCAAGCTGAAGCTGGAGCTTTTCGGTCGGCAGAAGGGGCAGCAGGAGGTGATGCTCACGCGCGACGCCGAGCCCGCCGCGACCGGGCCGCGCCAGAAGGAGGCGCGCGAGCTTTTCGAGATGTGGAAGGCGACAGCGAACGCGGACGGGACGATTCCCGGCACGTTCATCGGTGCGCTGGCGACGGAGGTGCGCGCTTACGTGAAGGCGAAGCCGAACTACGACAGCGCCGCGAAGCTGCCGAAGCTGCTCCCGCGCTTCATCACGTCGCGCAACTGGACGCAGGCGGAGGCCATCAAGCTGCTCGACGACGTGGCGTATTACTCGACCGCGCCCATCGCGGCGTTGCTAAAGAAGACCGGATCGCTGACGCCCCCCGCCGGGAGAACGGCGAAACAGATTGTGGAATCCGTCAGGGCGAATCTGCCCAATCTGCCTCCGCTCCTGGAACGCTGAGCACCGATGGGCGCGAGACCCCGTTTACCATTGAAGTCACCGGTTCGTTGATGCGCGTGCGGTTCGAGAATCCGGCCCGGGATCTCGTGCGCACCCTGGGTGCCGAGTCCGCCGAATTGAAGGACTCCGCCGGTGCGGTGCGTCCGGGGGACCGCGTTTTGGATTCCGAACTGACCTTCGGGGATCTATCCATGCGTTGTCTCTACTGGCCGGAGAAGAAGTTGGTCGGTCAGGAAACGATCCAAACGCAATACAGCGATAGCCCCAAGTCTTACCTTCGCGTGCGAGTCGTGTCGTCACCGCCATCCAATTGAGCGGGCAGCCGAAGTCCAGAAGCGTGCCACTGCCAGTGCCCCGTCCAGCGTTACTTAAGCGGGGGGGCCTTCTGCAACTCCTCCACCGTGTAGAGCGTGGCCCGGGCACCGCTGACGGTGCGGACGGCTTTTACTTTTTCCGCGGTGACGGGGTCGGCCTGGTTGCCGAAGCTGTTGCGGACAAATGTCAGGACGGAGGCCAGTTCCTCGTCGCTCAACATGCCTCCAAAGGGCGTCATCGGCACCGGTGCGGTTTTGTGTCAGCCAGCCAAACCCCGGACCAGAGGGTGACGATGGGGAATCGTAAATCCCCACCGGCGTAGTGCCGGCGGCGATGACGGCAGCGCGATTCTCCAGGTAGTCGAAGTTGCCGTCCTGATCCTGGTCGAGGAACTGGAGTCGAAGACGAAAGAAATAGCGTTCTGCGGCCCGCGGACGCAACCCGGCCGCCGCCGGTGTAGCCGAGGTAGCCGACAAATCAGTTCACGGTCCGGCCATCCACGCCCTCCATTTCATCCAGCACTTGCCAGGTCGCGTCCGCTCCGCGGGCGTTGAGATTGTACTCCACCACGTAACGGATGGCGGGGGGCATCTTCCATTTGAGGTGGATCTCCGATCCTCCGACAGGGCGGCGCAGCTCCACCTTTTTTAACCTGTGGGCGTCCTGCGGCCGCAGATTGGGAGACGTCCGTGAGGAAAACAGAGCAGCCAACTGCAGTGGATCGGCGGGCCAGTCGTAATGTGCCGGGTCGGTGCCGTGAGCGTACTCATATGAGAAGGAGTAGCCGTCGCCGTCTTCGTCGGAACTGGCGACGGTCGCCCATGCGGCGACGGACGGATTGTAGCCGTGATAAATCTCCCAGACATCGCCATAGCCGTCGCCATCGGAGTCAATGATGCCACCGCTGGCGTTCCGGAGGTTGCTGATGCGGGGATTGAGGCCCAGACGGAACTCCTGAAGATTGGTGAGG
>JANOZA010000721.1:0-2376 GCA_031429155.1 Verrucomicrobiota bacterium
CGTCGCCGCCGTCGCCGCGTTCCGGTCATTGCCGTGGTAATTATTGCCGGACAAATCCTTGAGCCGGTCCGAGGCCGTGGTCGCCGGCGGACCGTCGAAGTTCCAATAACCGAGGAGTCCGGCTTTTGCCTGACCTCCGGCGAGAAGCGTGAGTGCTGTAAGGGCAGCGCGCAGCAGTTGTGTGGGTTTGTGTTTCATGGGTGCGATGAGCTAGATTTGGGTCGGTCACCGGCCGGGCGAAAAAGCAGGGGTCGGCGCGGTAATTAGTTCTTGGCAGCGCTCGAATACTCAAATCACTCATCAGACCGCCACAAAAATATTCATTTGGAGTCAAATTTAGGTAAATCCCCTACGAATTGGACATTCTCGAACCACTGGATGCGGGCCGCGGCGCAACGCTGGACCGGACGGGTGCGCGAGAAGAAGCACTTTCTGCTCGCCAGCGCCCGGCTTTACGGTGTTTTATCCGCTCATGCGCCGCCTCCCGCTCATCCTGCTATCTACCACTGCACTGGCCCAGTCGCCACCGGCCACCGCGCCGGATCCGCGGCTCGACGGGTGGCAGACGGAGGCCGTCGCGGAGGCCCTTGCCCCGGCGCTGAAGGATCTCGCGGCTGCCATCGAGACCGGAAAAGACGTGCCCGCAGGAGCGGAGTTCGCGTTTCCCGGCACAGCAGGGAAGACGGTGAGCACCGGGGGATTCACGGCGGCATCATGGTCTGACCCGAAACCCGCAGGCACCGGCGCGAAGGGGCTGGCTGCCCTCCGAAAATGGCTCGGCGCATCGGGCGACGACGTGCATGTGAAATGGAAGACCGTCCGTGTCTCCACCCGGACTGGCGGCACCGGGAGCGAACACATTTTCCACCTCCACGCCGGCCTCATGGAATGGAACGGCGAAGCGGCGATGACGTGGACAGGCGACCCGCCGTCGCTGCGCTCGCTCACCATTTCCCGGGCGGAGAAAACGGAGCGCGCGGCGACCGCCCTGCACTTCACAGACGCCACCGCCGCCGTCATGTCAGGCTGCGAAAGCTACGCCGCGCAGTATCTCCGCGGCAACACGCACTGGCGGCAGCGGCTCGAGAAAAAAATGAACTTCCTGAAGTTCGGACAGACCGGCCTCGCCATCGCCGACGTGAATGGAGACGGCCTCGACGATCTTTACTCCTGTCAGGGCGGCGGCCTGCCGAACCGGCTCTTTCTTCACCAGCCCGACGGCACAGTTAGAGACGCCACCGCCGGCTCCGGCCTCGACATCCTCGACTGCACGCAGGCCGCGCTCTTCGCCGACCTCGACAATGACGGTGACGCCGATGCCGTGCTCGCGCTGCTCGGGCCTGTCTGCATTTTCGAGAATGACGGCCTGGGGAAATTTACGCGCCGCGCCCTGCTGCCAAAAGTAGAGACCGGCTTCGGCCTCGCCGCGACGGACTACGATGGCGACTGCGACCTCGACCTCTACGTCTGCCGCTACTTTTCCAGCGCTGCCGATGGCGGTGCGCTGGCGAAGCCCGTGCCTTCCTTCGACGCCAACAACGGCGGGCCCAACGTCCTCCTGCGCAATGATGGCGCATGGAAATTCACCGACGCCACCGCCGCGTCCGGTCTCGATGAAAACAATCGCCGCTATAGCTACGCATGCGTCTGGGACGACGTGAACAGCGATGGCCTGCCCGACCTCTACGTGGCCAACGACTTTGGCCGCAACAATCTCTACCTCCAGTCGCGCGGCGCAGACGGCACGCCGCATTTCAAAGACATGGCCGATGCGGTCGGCCTCAGTGGAGGAGCGTTCGGCATGAGCGCCAGCACGGGCGACTTCAATCGCGACGGTCAGCCTGACATTTACCTTGGCGCGATGTGGAGCAGCGCCGGGCATCGCATCACGCGCGAGGATGCTTTCAGAAAAGGCGAGGCGCAACGCGACCGCTACTTCCAGCTCGCCCGCGGCAACAGTCTCTTCGCCAACGCAGGCGGGGGGAAATTCAAAGACGTGAGCGACGCTGCCGGCATCCGCCTCGGCCGCTGGAGCTGGGCCTGTCTTTTCGCCGATGCCAACAACGACGGCTGGGAAGACATCCTCGTCGCGAATGGATTCATCACCGGCGAGGTGAAGGACGACTTGTGAAGTTTCTACTGGCGGCAGGTTCTGTCGTCCTCGCCCGCAGAAGCGCCCGCCGTTCCGCAGTGGGATGACTCCAGCGACTACGCCAAAGCCATCGCCCGCACGGACAAACTCATCGGTCAGGGCGTGAGCTTCAGCGGCAAGGAGGCGAATTGTCTGTTCCTCAATAAAGGCGACGGTGCCTTCGCCACCGCCGGTGCCGTGACCGGCTGGGACTTCCCCGACGACGCCCGCGCCATCGGCCTGAC
>JANOZA010000722.1:0-9109 GCA_031429155.1 Verrucomicrobiota bacterium
CTGCCGCGGGGGAGACTCCCTTGGGGAAGAACGATTCCCGTCCAGCCGCGGGGGAGACTCCCTTGGGGAAGAACGATTCCCGTGCTGCCGTTGGGGAGACTTCCTTGAGGAAGAACGATTCCCGTGCTGCCGTGGGGGAGACTCCCTTGAGGAAGAACGATTCCCGTGCTGCTGCGGGGGAGACTCCTTTGAGGAAGAACGATTCCCGTGCTGCCGTGGGGGAGTCTATTCTGGAGCGGGCCGGCATCAGGATCCTGCCAGAGCGGTCCCGGGTGAGGGGCCTTGCCTCAGCCCCAGTCGAATCCCAGCGTGTCGAGCCTCGCGATACGCTCCGGGGCGAGCCTGCCGAGACGGCGGAGTTTGCGCTGATGGAAACGCCACGAGTGCAGCGGTACATCCTGCCCCCGCGGGCGGGGCACGCGGGTGTGGCCGTGTTGTTTGTGAAAGGCCGCGAGTTCCTGGAAGCGCCGTTCCCAGAGCGTGTCCTCAAAGATGCCCTTCGTGTGTGCCTCGAATGCCAGCGCCTTGAGCGCCGCGGCGCGCTCCGGGAGCAGTTTGCCCATGCGCAGACGGCGGCGCTGGTGAAACACCCACCGCCGGAGCGCCGCATCCGGCCATTCTTTCGGCACGCGAGTGTGGCCGAACTTCCTTTGAAAGGCCGTGAGCTTCTTGAGCATGGCATGCCAGCCGGGGTCGGTGAATTCCACTTTGGCCCGGGGCACCGGCGCGTCCTCCTCCCAGTCGAAGCCCAGCGCGTCCAGCCGCGCCTTGTGCTCCGGCGGCACCAGACCCTGACGGAAAAGCTGCCGCTGGTAATGGCGAAACTTCCAGAGGTCCGGCTGCTTCTTGTATGCCTCTGTCACCCGCGTGTGGCCGTGGCGGCGGTGGAATTCCAGGAGCTGCGCGAGGCCCTTCTCAAAGCGCGCCTCCGCGCGGGCATGGAGCGGTTTCCATGAGAAGCCCATCGCTTCGAGTTCCTGGCGGCGGTCCTCGCGCAGCACGCCGTCGCGGTATTTCTTCCGCACCCGCAGCACCCATCCGGCCAGGGTGGGAACACTGTCGTCATGCACGGGCACCATGCAGTGGCCGTGTTTTGCTTTGAAGGTGCGCAGGTCCGCCACGCGCTGCGCCCAGAGTTCCTCCCATTCCGGCATCTGCGTCTGCCGCACGGCGCGCGGCACGCGCTGCTGCTCAGAAAAGCCGAGCGCATCGAGCCGGGCCAGCCGCTCCGGATCGAGGGTGCCCGCGCGGCGTTTCTCCTTCTGGTGATCCAGCCACGAGGCGAGGCCGGTGCTTTCTTTCCACCCCCGCGTCACGCGCAGGTGCCCGAAGCGGCGGTGAAAGGCCGCCAGCTCGGCGAAGCGGGCCTCCCATGCTTCCTCATGGTGCTGCGACGGGCGGCGGGGTCTCGCGGTATCGCCGTCGGCATCGTCCACTGCGCTGAGGTCCAGGCCGAGTTCATCCAACTGTGCCACGCGGTGTGCGGCGAGACGCCCGTGGGAGTGGAGTTCCCGCTGCGTCTCCAGCCACGCCGCCAGCGCGCGGTACGGGCGCGCGGACGGGACATCGCAATGCCCGCGCTGGCGCTGAAAATCCAGGAGTTGATGATACATGCCGCGCCACGCAGCTTCCGCGGCATCCGGCGGCGCGGACGCGGCCCGGGTTTTGGATAGGCGGGCACCGGCCCTGGCAGACGGCGCACTGCGGGCGGCTTTCGACTTTGGCCGTGGATTTGGTTTGAGCGGAGGCATGGCGGGAGTGGCGAAGTCAGCGGACCGGCGGACTTTTCCACGGACTGCGCAGCCGTGCAAGATTCGTCTCTACAGCCGCGTGACAAACTCTGAGGCCGCCTACCGCAACAGCAGCGGCTCCAGCCAGGCGCTGTGGGCGGAGCTGATGCCGCGGGTGCCCTGGATGTGGAGTTGGAGCCTGGTGATGCCGGTGACGTCGAGGGTGAAGGATTTCACGGCGCCGGCTTCGATGACTTTGGAATCCCAAACTGGTTTGCCGTCGGCCAGGATGGTGGCCTGCACGGGGCCGCTGCCGGTCTGGAGGAGCGCGCACTCACCGGTGAGGGTTTTCCATTTGCCGCCGAGGTCGTAGGTGAAGTCGGAGTTGGCGTGTGCCCAGAGGCCGTGGGCGGACGGGCCTTGCGGACCGGTGAGCGGCTGGCCTTTGTCATCGCGGTCAAAGTGGACGCCGCCGTAGCCGGTGGCGGCTTTGGCGGGCGCGGCCTCGGAGAGGGGGAGCGACTTCACGGACTCAGCTGCGGCGGCGGGCGAGGGCTTGCCTTTCGAGGTGTCAGGCAGGGCGAGGCGGCGGAGGGCTTCGCGGGCTTTGGGAGAAAGTCGGGCGCTGATTTCATGACTGAGCGTGCCGGCGCGGGCGGCGGCGGCGTGCTCTTTTACTTCCAGCGTCGCCAGCGCGGGCGCGACATCGTAGCGCCCGGCCTCGTCAATGCGGCAGCTCAGCGAGAAGGCCTGACTGCTCCACACCGAGGCCGTGGCGGCGCCATTCACACAGACGGCGACGAAGTTGAGCACGGCGGGTTTCGAGCGTGTCTGCGCGGGAGGCAGCAGGAGCGAAAACTTCCCGTCGGCCTGCGGCACGGCTGCGGCGATGGCGGAATCATAGTCGCCGCCGCCATCGGGATCGCCATAAGCGAGCACGGCGTGGCAGGGGAGGTTCGTTTTCACTGTGGCCGCGACTTTCAAGCCATCGGGCGTGGACTCCAGTTTCCAATCGCTGAACGTGGCGGTGGCGGCGGTGGCGATCTGTTTCACTGAGCCGGAGAACTGCGGATGCGCGGCGAGTTTCAGCGCGTGAGGCAGCGTGAGGAACGAACCTTTGCCTTCGCCGCGGAGTTCCTCGCCGTAGGTGCGGTTGCCGCTGCCCATGAGGGCGGTGCCGCGGGCGGCGCGGGCGGCTTCGCTTTCACGGCAATGCGGCAGGCCGAGCGCGTGACCGAGTTCGTGACACACGCCGCCGACGAAGATGCTGTTGTAGCGACCGACGGTGATGAAGCCATACTGTCCATCCTGGAGCCGCTGGTCTTTCACGCCGAGCAGATCGCTGTCGAGCAGCGGGGAATCCACCTGCCACGCGGTGCCGCCGGTGCTGGAGCCGGAGGCGTAGTAGGGACTGTGGTGACTCATGGTGCGCTTGTCAGGATTCCATTCCGCGAGGTTGCAGAAGATGACCATCGTCTCGCGTTCGCCATCCACGCCGGACTCGCGCAACGCGCGCAGGCAATCGCGGCGAATCGCCTGACCGTCCGAGCCATCCTGCTCGCTGCACTCTGCGGATTTGAGCGTGCCCTTCACCACCGGGAGCTTGAGTTGGCCGTCGTCCGCGAGGTCGAGTTGAATAGTGCGCCCGGGAAATCCCCATGCCGCCATCTGCGTGCGGTAAAACTCCTGGATGTGCTTCATTGTCCGCGTGAGCCGCACGCGATACTCCGGCTGCGGCTCGCGGTCAGCGGGCGTCCAGTAAAGCACCTGCATCCGCCGCGCAGACTTCTGCGGCGCGTCGGATTCCCATTGCTCCAGCATCTTCCGCGCTCGCACGAGGTCCGCTTTTTCCGGCTCACCGGGCAGCAAGGCAAAGTCTTCACGGTCCGGCGGGGTTGCGACCAGCAGGCCGGCGGCAGCGAGGATGAAAACAGGGAGAAGTAGAAGGAATCGCATAAGCCGCGAGCCATGCCGCATCCGCCCGGCAAAACAACGACGGCTCTGCATACTTATAGAGAAACCACAAGAAACCACAGGCGACACCAGTAATTGAGAATGGGAAATGCAGGCCGGAGGAGATCATCCCCGGTTACTACGGGAAGTTCTCCCCGCGATAACGCAGACCGCAAATCAGAAATTGACGCCATGCCCGCGAGCCGCATCACTGGCGGCCATGCAAAGTGGTGAATCGCCAGCCAACACGCCTGCCGTACGGGCCACGTCGGAGGAACTGCTGCCGTGGCTCTATGAGGAACTGCGGCAGATGGCGCGCGGGCATATAGCGAGGGAAAGCGGCGAGCAGACCCTGACGGCTACGGCTCTGGTGCATGAGGCGTGGCTGCGCGTTTCCAATGACGGCGGGCCGCAGTGGGAAAGCCGCCGGCATTTTTTCGGCGCGGCGGCGCAGGCCATGCGGCGCATTCTGATGAACCGCGCGCGCGACAAGGCGCGGCTCAAGCGCGGCGGCGGCAACATGGAGCGCGTGCCGCTGGAGGCCGTCGGCGAGGATGAGAGCGCGATCATCGCCCCCGCGCCGGATGAGGAACTGCTCGCTGTGGACGAGGCCCTCGACCGGCTCACGGCGGAGGATCCGGTGGCGGGGGAAATCGTGCGCCTGCGTTTCTTCGCCGGCCTGACGTGGCCGGAAATCTCCGAGCTGACGGGAATGTCCGAACGCGAACTGAATCGCCAGTGGGCCTTCGCCCGGGCGTGGCTGCGCGATGCGGTGACGCAGTGACACTGGGGAGTGGCGGGCCTATGGCCGCCATGTGAAAACGAACGCGAAGCGCACTTCCAAAACGACGCGCGCAGGAAGTGGCCTGCGGCGCTTGTTCTAAATGGCGGAGAGACTCCGCCACTCCCCAGTTTATTTTGCCGCTTCCACCGCTGTCCGGGGCATGATCCTGTAGAACCCAATGCCCGACTCCACCGACTCCACTCCCGCCGCCCGCCAGAAGGAAATCTTTCTGGCCGCGCTGGAGCTTGCCGATGCGGCGGAGCGCGCGCGGTTTCTCGACACCGCCTGCGGCGGCGACATGGCGCTGCGGGAACGCATCGAACGGCTGCTGCGGCTGGAGGAGGAGTCCCGCGATTTTCTGGAGCCGCCTCCACCAGCGGAAGCCCCGCCGGATTTCCCGCAGCCGCAGCCGGGGCAGGCCGTGGGCTATTTCGGCGATTACATTTTGCTGGATGAAGTCGCGCGCGGGTCGTCGGGTGTGGTCTTCCGCGCGCGGCAGTCGTCGCTGGGGCGCATCGTGGCGCTGAAGATGCTGCGCGATCGCCCACTGCTGACGACGGAGGCGGAGACGAAACGATTCCACGCAGAGGCGGAGGCCGCGGCGTCGCTGGACCATGCAAACATCGTGCCCATCTACGAAGTCGGCGCGCACGAGGGGCAGGCGTATTTCAGCATGAAGCTCGTGGAAGGCGGCACGCTCCAGGGTCGCGCGGCGGAATTCACCGATCCCCGCAAGGCGGCGGCGCTCATGGCCACGGTGGCGCGCGCGGTGCATTACGCCCACGGTCGCGGCCTGCTGCACCGGGATTTGAAGCCGGGGAATGTTCTCCTCGATGCCGCCGGAGAGCCTCACATCGCGGACTTCGGACTGGCGAAGAAATACGGCATGGATTCCAGCCTGACGGTGAGCGGTCAAATCATGGGCACGCCGCACTACATGGCACCGGAGCAGGCCCGCGGGGAAAACCGCGACCTCACTCCCGCGGCGGACGTCTATAGCCTCGGGGCCATGCTCTACGAACTGCTCGGCGGGCGGAAACCGTTCGCCGCCGACGACCTCGTGGGTCTGTTGAAACAAGTGACCGATGCCGCGCCGCCGACGCTGCGTTCGCTGGTGCCGTCGCTGGACCGCGACCTGGAAACGGTGGTCATGCGCTGCCTGGAAAAATCCCCCGCCGACCGCTACGCCAGCGCCGCGGAGTTCGCGGACGATCTCGACCGCTGGCAACGCGGCGAGCCGGTGAAGGCGCGGCCCGCTGGGGTGGTGCGCCGCATTCTGAAATGGACGAAGCGCCGCCCGGTCCATGCGGCGCTGGCCGGGCTGGCTGCGCTGGTTGTCATCACTTCCGCGGCGCTGCTGTGGCTGAAGCCCTGGCAGAGTCCCGCAGGCCCGCCGCCGGAAGACCCCGCCGTCGTCGGCACATGGCAGGCTTTTACCGAGCCGGCTCCGGCGCTCTCCCGGCGCTATCTCCAGCAGATGGTGTGGACCGGTCGCGAGGTGCTCATCTGGGGCGGCGGTGCGAAAAACAGCACCTACCTCAACGACGGTGTCCGCTACGATCCGGCCACTGGCCGCTGGCAGAAGATGAGTGCGCAGGGAGTCCCGGAGGGGCGAACCATGTGCAGCATCGTCTGGACTGGCACAGAAATGATCGTCTGGGGCGGCGACACCACGGGCCGGCGGCTCGGCGACGGCGGGCGCTACGATCCGCAGACCGACACATGGAAGCCCGTCAGCACAGCAGGCGCTCCCTCGCCCCGCAAATCTCACGCCGCAGTCTGGACCGGACGCGAAATGATCATCTGGGGCGGGCGCGGCAGCGACCGGCTCTTCAACGACGGAGCCCGCTACGATCCGGCCACGGACCGGTGGACGCCATTGCCGGCCATTCCCGCACTCAAGGAACGCCACAGCCCGGCGGCGGTCTGGACCGGGAAGGAAATGATCATCTGGAGCGGAGGGGATGAGAAAAACGTCTTCGCTGACGGTGCCGCCTATGATCCAGGCCAGGACTCATGGCGTGCCCTCGCGGAAAGCCCGGAGGTTCAGCCGCGGGGTTCATCGCTCGCCGTCTGGACGGGTGCGGAAATGGTCATCTGGGGCGGATTTGGCACCGAGGGTTACAGGACGGCGGGAGCGCGTTACCGTCCGGAGACGGACACGTGGCGTCCGGTCAGTGCCACCGGCGAGCCCGCAGGCCGCGCCCAGCATTCCTGCGTCTGGACCGGCACGGAAATGATCGTCTGGGGCGGCTGGGACAAATGGCACTTCTTCAGTGACGGTGCCCGCTACAATCCCGCCACCGATTCATGGACGCAGCTGCCCTCCGCCGGTGCGCCCGGTGCCCGCCGGGAACTGAGCGCCGTGTGGACCGGTGCGGACTTCATCGTCTGGGGCGGCGACAACGGCATGAAGCTAGCCGACGGCGGCATTTGGAATGCCGCCACCAATGCATGGACGCTGCTCGGCACTCCGCCGCCGCCGCCGCCCGCGTCCGATCCTGCCTCCGCGTGGACGGGCAATGAACTCCTCATCTGGGGCGGCGAGGGCAAAGACCGCACCACTGCCCGGCCCGGCGGTCGCTTTTCGCCCGCCAGCGGCACGTGGCGGCCCATCAATCCCGAAGGCGCTCCCTTGCTCCGCACCGGAGTCACCACCGTCTGGACCGGCACCGACTGGATCCTCTGGGGAGGCAAAGGCCGCCGCGACGCCGCCGGCGATGGATTCCGCTACCGCCCGGAGTCGGACACATGGCAGCCCGTTTCCACCCAAAACACCCCGGATGCCCGCACCGGCCACACCGCCGTCTGGACGGGGAAGGAGATGATCGTCTGGGGCGGCACCGATGGCGCGGAATCCGGCGACACCGCCACCTATTATACAGGCGGCGGACGCTACGATCCCGCCACCGATACCTGGACCGCGCTGCCCGCGGAAAACGCACCCGCCCCGCGCCATCGCCACGCCATGACATGGACCGGACGCGAAGTGCTCATCTGGGGCGGGCGCAATGACGACGGCTATCTGCCCGGCGGTGCCCGCTTCGATCCCGCCACCGGCCAGTGGTCGCCTATCAATCCCAACGGCGCTCCCTCCCTGCGGCAAAATCCCGGCTCCGCATGGACCGGCACCGAATGGATCATCTGGGGCGGCAGTTCATCCGACAACATCTTCCACGACGGAGCCGCCTACGACCCCGTCCGCGACGCCTGGCGTCCCCTCGCTGTCACCGGCGCCCCCGCTGCCCGCTCCGGCCACAGCCTCGTCTGGAATGGCGCGGAACTCATCGTCTGGGGCGGCCTCGGCAAAACCGGCAACCTCGCCGGCGGAGCACGCTACCATCCCGCCACCGACACCTGGCACCCGCTCGCCGCCGACCGCGCCCCCATCGCCCGCACCGGCCACGCCGCCGTCTGGACCGGCACCCAAATGCTCCTCTGGGGCGGCACCAACGGGGCGCCCCTCGGCGACCTCTCCGCCTGGTCCCCGCCGTGAGCCGTTGGTGTATAGGCTTTAGCCGATCAAAAACCAACCCGCGGCGCAGCCGCCGCTTCTGAAAAAGTGCCGCTGCGCGGAGGAGTTTTAATCGGCTGAAGCCTATACACCAACTCTGTCGCATCCTCCGCGCTGCGGGGGGGTTCCGGCCGCTCGCCCGGACGCGCGAAAACTTTTCTCCGCCTTTTTTGCCGGGTTCGGAACCAGCCGGGGCATGAACTGATGAGACCCACTGCCGGGCGCTCTTCTTAAACATCCAAAATCACCGAACTCACCCACCATGAAACACCACCACCTCACCCGGGCGCTCGCCCTCGTCTCCCTCCTCGCCGCGGCACCTGCCGCCCTCGCACAGACGCCCGCGCTCGTCCCCTACCAGGGGCGCGTGCAGACCGGCACTCCGGCCTCCGACTTCTCCGGCACCGGGCAGTTCAAGTTCGCTCTCATGCAGGGCACCACGGCCACCCGGCTCTGGAATAACAACGGCCCCACTACCGCTGATCCGGTCAATGCCGTGAGCGTCACGGTGACCAATGGACTCTACTCCGTTATGCTCGGCGATACCTCTCTGGCCAACATGGCCGCCATCCCGCCGTCCGCCTTCGCCAATGCAGACGTGCGCCTGCGTGTGTGGTTCAACGGCACCCAGCTCAGTCCCGACCAGCGCCTCGCGCCGAATGGTTACCTTCCCGACAGCATCGGCGGAGCCAAGTCGTTTGTCGGCAACGTCAACATCGGCAGTCCCGCGCAGACCGCCCAACTCGGCTTGAATGACACGAGGGCACTCTGGAAAGCATCTCTCAACACCGGACTGAACGGTGGCCGGTCGAGCGATGGCAATTTGACGTTCTTTTACTCCACGGACAATTCCAACTACTGGCGCGGTCTGCTGGTGGGAGACAACTCGAATGGCGCCTTTGTGGCCGGGGGGCAGCAGAACAGCAATGGCACCTGGTTTAACCGGAATCTGCTCCTGCAACACGAAGGGGGCAATGTCGGCATTGGTACCACCAGTCCCGCTGCAAAACTGGATGTGAATGGCAACGTGGTCGTGAACGGCTCCATGGACTTGAGCGGTGCCATGGACGTGGCCGGCAGCATTTCCGCCGCAGGCAATCTGGCTTTGGAAAACCTGAGCGGCTCGGC
>JANOZA010000723.1:0-2242 GCA_031429155.1 Verrucomicrobiota bacterium
TTTACCGTGCGCGCGCTGACGGCAGAGCGCTCCGGCGACCACGTCCACCTCACGGTCACGGCCCGGATAAAAAACACCGGCACCGCTCCACTGTCGCTTACTGCACCCGCCGTGCAACTTTTCACCGGCGATGACAAAAAGGCCGCCGCGTTCATCGCTCCTGGCCTTGAGCCTGCGGTCATCGCTGCCGGGGCGGAAATGGACGCCGAGACGCATTGGTGGCTCGTCGGGGCGGACGTGGCCGGCGCGCTGACTTTGGAAGTCACCGGCATTCGACAGCCTCTAAAGTCCGCCGGTTCCATTGCATTTGATTCACTGCCCGAAAACAAACCCATCGCCATCCCACTGCCATGATTGCTTGCCTTCGCGTCCTGCTGCCCGTTTTCATCTTAACTGCCGGATCCCTCCGCGCGCAGTCGCCGCCGAAGAAAATATTCGGGGAGAAAACGCCAACGGAAAAACTCATCGGCGTGTGGCATGAGCATACGCAATTCTCTGAGCAATACGCGACATTCCTCGCCGACGGACGGCTGATCTTTAAGGATGGCTACAAGGAGACAAAGATGACCTGGAAACTGGATGCCGCGGTTACACCCTGGCAGCTCGATCTGGCAACGGACGACGATCCGCCCGCAGTCATTTTTACGGTGATTGAAATCACCGCCGCCGGCGAATTCCGTATGGCCGTGCCCGCCCTCGATCGGGCGAAACGGCCAGGGATTGAAGAGTTGAAAAAGGGACCGGTGATGAAGCGGTACACTCCAGAGCCGCACGGAGGTATTCACCAGGTGGTGGAGGCTCACCTCAAAGTGCTGTCCGGAGATTGGGAGATCAAAGAAGGCGGGAAAACCGCAACCCTCATCATCAAGACGGATGGCACTTTCCGGATAGTAACGCCTGAAGGTGAGGATAAAGGCCGCTTCCGCATTGATGTCAGCAAGGTGCCCTGCAGGATTGATCTTCTGAGCACGGAAGGGAAGGGGCCAACTCATTCCATCTACGAGATCAAGCCCGCCGACTCCCTTCGCCTTGGCAGAGCCGGAAAGACGCCTGCGGAATGTCCCACTGCCTTTGGCGATGGGGATACGGTGTTCACGAGGAAGAAGCCGTGATGTCCGAAATGAGTGGACGAAAGCGCGGCGGCGGTGAAACAATCCCGCGCGAACCGGGAACCCAACAACACTATGAGCAACGGATTTCTAACCAGCATCGTCGGCACCTGTGCCGGAAGTTACCGGCATTTGATGGGGAGGGCGGTGAAGGTCGGAGGCCCGGCGGGCGGATTGATGGCCATGCTGGCGGACCTCGGGGCTCCCATCGCGGCGCTGGCCAAATACTCCACGATCGGATTTGCCGTGATCACGCTGGTGGCCGGATGGGTGTGGTTCGGCAAACGGCAGCGGGCACTCCGCGCGGCGCTGTCGGACGGCAAGATTACCAAGGAGGAACTGGCGCAGGCCACGGAAAGCAACGGCTGGTCCATCACTTTTGCGTTCGGACTCGTGGCGACATTGATCCTGAGCCTCGCGCTTTTCGCGCAGATGCTCATGCCGAAGCCGGATGAGCCCGGCCCGGACCGCGGCGTGCTCGCCACGGTGATGCCGTCGCTGCAAAAGATGCAGGACTCCCTTTTCAACATCCAAAAAGACGTGTCGGAGATCAAAACGGTGACGGGCGAAACGAAGGCGCAGACGGAGCGCATCGAAGGGAAGACGGATGCCGTGATCACGAAGCTCGACGAGATGAGCCGCGCCTTCGAGGAAGCCGGGAAGCAGGGTGGCATGATCGCCGAGCCGAAGACGCCGGCGGACCATTATCACAACGCCCGCTTCTCCGAATTGAAGGCGGATTTCGCGACGGCACGGAAGAGCTACAATGCCTTCCTCGCCTCCGGCGTCGAGTTCATGGACCCGTATCTCGCCTGGAGCGACATGCTCAAAGTGCAGGAAGGCCTGGACGGCGCCCGCGAGGTGATCGCCGCGATGCGAAAGACAAATACCACGCTCTCCCTTGAGGCTGCGGGAAGTCTGCTCCTGCCGAAAGCCGCGCGCGTGGGATCCTTGAAGAAGCTCCTCGAACGCGCGCCGGATTTTTCGCCTGCCGTCTATTTGATCAGCCGCGAATACTCTGCCGAGAAACTCGGCGAGCAGACCGTGGCCGACAAAAAGGAGGAGAAGGCCGCACTCGAATCCTTCCGCGCGCTGAATGAAAAAGGGCAGTTCCAAAAGTACATCCTCGACAA
>JANOZA010000724.1:0-3194 GCA_031429155.1 Verrucomicrobiota bacterium
ACTGCCGCTGCTCGCCCGTTCGCACGAACTCCATCAGGCAATGGCCGCCGCGCGCGAGAACAATCCCAGCGTGCGTCACGCCAGCGCGCTCAGCACTTGCAGCTACGCCGAAGCCCTCGCGCTCGCGGGAAAGAAGGACGAGGCGTGGAAACTCATCGAACCGCTCTATGCTCGTCCTCCCTCGCCGAATGAGAAGGACGTCACGGCCCTCGACCGCGCCGCGGAACTGCACATCAACCTCGGCGACGCCGTGTGGTATGCCGGCCACCAGGCGGAGGCGAATGCCGGCTTCCTCCGAGGCCTGACCTTCGCCGAAAAAGCCGACGCACTCCAGCCCGGCCAACTCAAACTCCAGCGCCGGCTCATCACCTCCCTGGAGCGCGCCACCGATGTTCATTTAGAAACCAAAAACTACCCTGCCGCCCGCGACACCGCGATGCGCCGGCTCGCCATCTCTGAAAAACTCGCCGCCGCCGATCCCGCGAATCTCCAGCACCGCGCCGACGTCGGCGCGGCGCACGGTCGCCTCGGCATCATCGCCCGCGGCCTCAACGATCCGGCTGCCGGTCTCACTCACACCCGCAAGGCCCGCACCACTTACGAATCCCTCGCCGTCGCCGATCCTTCCAACCTCCGCCACCTCTACGTCGTGGTCACGCAATGGCTCGACGAGGCTCTGCTCTTAAAGGAAACCGACTACCCCGCCGCGCAGCACGCCTACACCCAGGCCCGCGAGATCAACGCCAGGGTTCTCTCCGCGAATCCGAAGGACACGGACGCCCGCCGCAACGTCGTCGTGATCCACCTCAACGAGAGCAACCTCCACCTCGTCCACGGCAACATCCCTGCCGCGCGCCAAAGCCAGGCTGCCGCCGCAGAAGCCAACGCCGCGCTGCGCAAAGACTTCCCCGACAGCACCCGCCATCAACGCGACGCGGAAAAAATCGGGAAGACACTCACGGACATCGAAACGGCGGAGAAAACGTCCCGCTGAAAATTGTCGGTGAAATGGTGAAATGTCCCCGCACAAACCGGAAGAATGACTTTCTACGTCTAGGCGCCCGGGCGGCGCGCGAAGGGCATCGCCGAACCAAGCCGGCTAACCAACGGGTGATACTCTGGCCGAACCGCTTCGTTACAGCACACGCCTCGCCGCTATTCTCTTGAAAACACTACCTCTCAAAACCTCACCCTCAATGCCCCTGGTGCCTGTAAACCCACACGCGATCGGTCATGCCTCCGTGGACAACCAGCACGTTTAGACGCGGGTCGAAATACCCCTTTGGCTGGGCCCAGTATTTGCCGGCGCCGTAGTCGGACGGAGGACAGCCGTCGCCTGCGGGCGTCACCAGCTCCCATTTGTTTTCGGCCAGTGAGAATGCGGCTACCCGACCTTCCTTATTCCCGTCTGTCAGCAGAAATACATCGTTGATGCTGTCGTAAGCGAACGTGGTTTTCGCGTCGTGGCACTCCAGCGGGACTCGATCATTAAGCCGTGACCACTCGTTCTTCCCGATGTGGTATGTGAATGTCGAAGTGCCGATCACTGCGACCAGTTGCTTGTGTTTGGGGCTGTAGGCGGTCTGCTGCTCCTCAGTCGGCGCCACTTTTTCGCGGAGCACGAGAGTGTCTATACTCTTCCCGCCGTTCGGTTTGAGTTCAGTCCAGTCATTGGCCACCACATCCCATGACCACATCCCGTAGGCGTGCGGCGACACGTTTTGTGCGGCCACATAATAGATCACCCGTTTCAGGTCGGGGATGTAGCACATCGTGGCTCCCATGCCCTCCATGCTGGGCATCGGGGAACCGGCCGGACGTTTGTGGATGATCCACTTTTTCGTGAAGGGATCAAACATCCAGATGCTGCTGTAGGACTTGTCAGTCATCCGGTCCACTTCCGCCAGCGGGACACCGGTGTAGAGGCTCTGCAGCACTGCCGGGTCAGTGGGAGAGGCTCCCGTCCCATGAATCATGACGTGAAGATTGGGCTCGTACACCAGAGTGTCCCAGGTATGCACCGGGAGGATCGGCCCTCCGTGCGTGGTGGTGAAGTGGCCGTCCTTCAGGACCACATTGGCCTTCCACCACGGACGAACCTCCTCGAATCGTTTCCGTTCGTCACCGGTCATCGGTTGATCGGGTTGCGCGCGCAGCCGCCTCGCGAGGAACAACAGCACGTCTTTCATCGGCGCGTGGTTCCCGCCATCGGGCTCAAAGATCATGTGCCAGGTATTCGACCCGAGGTGGTATTCCCAGACGTCGTTCGAGCGAATGGTTTGGTGGTCACCTCCATGATAAAGAGCCGTCTGACGATCGGGGGCGTAGGCCATCCGCATCGTGTAACCGCGCGTGACCGGCCCGTTGGTCTGGCAGCCATAAATTTCGCTCTTCGCATCAACAGTAAACTTGGGCAGTGTCAGCGCGGAACGGTCTCCAAGGTTCGTAATCGCCGCGAGGACGGCGGGATCATCGTGGTAGGGCAAAGGGGCCGGAGGCGGATCTTTCGCGAGAGCCGGGGGAGCGATGATGAACACCGCAGTGAGGACGAACAAACATGAAGTGTGACGCATGATAAGGCTCCTTGAATCTGGGAGACGAATCTTGAACCGACGGCTGGCCTTGGCAACTTGTTTGCGCGCCAGGGCAGACAGCGGGAATGTCTTCAAGGGGTCGGGGCGGAAATGTAACGATGTCCTCCTTAACTGGAGCGGCCTGTGATTCCGTGATGCCGCCTCATTTCACGACTGCAATCCGTCTTCATCTCTCCTTCGCTCCCTTGTCAGCCGTGGTTCCCCCGCCGAAAAAAGCGCATCCTGTTCCTGGCCTGGGAGCCGCAGCCGTTTTAGGATGCCGCCACAGCGACATGCACGAAAACCTTCAAATCCACGAACTTCAGGGCCCACAGATCGAACCCTGGCTGGACGCTCTGGGCGGACTGCGCATCCGCGTCTTCCGCGACTATCCGTATCTCTACGACGGAACCATCGAATACGAACGCGACTACCTCCAAACTTATCAGAACGCGGCGGGTGGTCTGGTGGTGATCGTCACCGACAACCAGGGAGCCGCAGTCGGCGCGACGACCTGCGTGCCGCTGGCTGAGGAAGGCCCCGAGTTCCAGTCGCCGTTCCTCAAACAGGGCCATGAGGTCAGCCGCATCCTGTACTTTGGAGAAAGCATCCTGCTCCCCG
>JANOZA010000725.1:0-5201 GCA_031429155.1 Verrucomicrobiota bacterium
CACCGGTCGCACCAAAGCGGAAGACCGTGCGGTGCTGAGCGCCCGGCGCCGGATGCCGGCAAAATGCAAACTTCTCCTTGCGCCTCCTGTCACATCCGGTATTTCTGTCGTAACAGAAAATCACGAAATGAATGCACTCACACCAGTCGCCCAGCGCTTCATTCTCCACTGGGGGGAAATGGGCACCCGCTGGGGCATCAACCGCACGATGGCCCAGATCCATGCGCTGCTTTTCATTTCGGAGAAGCCACTCAACGCCGAGGACATCTGCGCCGCACTGACCGTCGCCCGCAGCAATGTAAGCAACAGCCTCCGCGAGCTGCAAAACTGGAAGATCGTAAAGATGGTTCACCTTCACGGCGACCGGCGCGACCACTTTGAGAGCGTGAAGGATGTCTTCGAAATGTTTCGCCTCATCGCAGCCGAGCGGAAGCGGCGGGAGATTGACCCGACCGTCCTGACCCTCCGTGAGTGCATCAGCGACGCTGACCGCAAGAATGCCGCCGATGCCTACACCATGGAGCGACTCGACGACCTCGCGGACTTCTTCGAACTCGGTGCCTCCTGGTTCGACAAGATGGGCCGCATCTCCGCCAAGCGTCTCCAGAAAGCCATGAAGCTCGGCGAAAAAGTCTTCGGGCTTCTCGGCATCGGAGACTGAGCGCCGGCCCGCCAGCTCACTTCGACAACTGTCGCGCTCATCAAATTCTGTCTTTGCAGACATATCCGTAATATCCGCCTTGTCCGCCACAATCCTATGAACCATCCCGAAACTCTTTTGATCCCCGCGCTGCTTTTGGCGTGCGGGGTCGCCGGATTCACCATTCACGCGATCCGGCACGCCGGCTGGCCCAAGGCGTTTGGCTGGCTGGGCCTCCTTGCGGGCATGGCATGGGTGGCATTCGCAGGTGTCACGAATTCAGCGGTGACGGGCGGTCTGTTGCTCCATCTCGCTGCGACGCTGCTGCCACTGTGCGTGATGATGATTCCACTGCTTGGGATGCTCGTGCTTGCCTGGCTGACGGGCGCGCAACTGGCCCGCGGCGTTCTAAAATTGACACAACGACTCACCAAATGAAGGCCTCAAGAATCTTACTCTTCCTGGTGCCGCTGCTGCTGACATGCGGGGGCCTGGTGCTTTGTTTCCTCACCTCCCCCTGGCTCGGCATGTGGTTGCTTGCAGGCGCACTTTTCGCCGCAGCGAAGTGGATGATCTGGTGGCCGCGCCGGAGCGGAGTGCCGGTGTCTGTCGTGGTCATGTGGTTCGTTTTCTGGCCGGGCATGGACCCGGCGTGGCTGAAGAAGGGAGTTGTCCGAGATCGCGCACGACTGCTGCGCGGCATCGTGCATCTTCTCATCGGCGTGGTGCTGCTGTGCGTCGCCAGCTTTCTGAAGCATCCGCTGGCGGCAGCCTGGACGGCGATGGTGGGGCTCATCAATGCGTTGCACTTTGGCGCGTTTCATTTGCTGGCGTGCTTTTGGCAGAGGCGGGGCCGCTGTGCGCCGCTGCTGGTGGATCACCCGCTGCGCAGCCGCAGCCTGACGGAATTCTGGGGCCGCCGCTGGAACACGGCGTTCCACTATCTCTCCGAGCACATCGTCTTCCGCCCGCTGTTGAGCCGGTTTGGCGTGACAGCGGCAATGCTCACCGTCTTCTTCGCATCGGGCCTCGTGCATGACCTCGTCATTTCCGTCCCCGCGCGCGGCGGCTGGGGTCAGCCGACACTCTATTTTCTCATCCAGGGAGGCGGAGTGCTGCTGGAGCGGCGCTGGAAAATGAAAAGCCGAGCATGGGTCTGGGCCGTCACTGGATTGCCGCTGCCACTCTGCTTTCCGCCCGCCTTCTGCGAACGTGTCATCCTTCCACTTCTCCAACTGCCATGAACCTCCTCACCATCGCCCTCTACGCCGCCGGCACCGGCCAGATCGGAATCCTTGCCGCCAGCGCGCTGGTGCCGCGCGTGCTCGACTGGCGCACGGCTCTCTCGCCGCTGCATCCGTTTCTGCGGCGGCTGTTTTGGGTCTATGGCGTGTTCATTGTGCTGACCATCACCGGGCTCGGCACGCTCACATTGATGCATGCACCGGCCATGGCAGCGGGAGAACCGGTGGCGCGGAGTCTCGCCGCTTTCGCCGGTATTTTCTGGCTCGCTCGCCTCGTGGTGCAGTGGGCCGTCTTCGATGCCCGGCCCTTCCTCACCAATGCCTGGCTGCGCGCCGGATACCACACGCTCAGCGTCGCCTTCACGGCGCTCGTGATCGTCTATGCCATCGCCGTTTTCACGCCCCAACCCGCCATCCCATGAACGACACCACCCTCATCCTCCTGCTCCGCGCTGCCGCCGTGGGGCACTTCTGCATCGCCATTCTCAGCACTCAGCTTCCACGACTGCTGCACTGGCAGGACGACATCGCGCGCATGAGCCTGCTGGTGCGTGAGGTCTTCAAAATCCACAGCTTCTTCATCACGTTCATCATGGTGATGTTCGGCGCGCTCACGTGGAAATTTGCGCCTGTGCTCGCTGCGGGCGGCAATGAACTAGCCGTCTGGCTCGCTGCCGGTCTCGCGCTCTTCTGGGGCATCCGCACGGTTTTCCAGTGGACGTTCTACAGCCGCTCGCACTGGCAGGGAAAGCCGCGCGAGACGGCAGCCCACTGGACCTTCACCATCATCTATGGCATCTGGACGCTTCTCTACGCCGCCTGCGCGCTTCGCTGATATGGACTCCGAACTCCACCGCCTCAAGCTCCTCTGCCGCTGGGCTCTCGGACTCGTCTGGATCTGGGAAGGGCTCGTGCTGAAAACCCTCCTCCGTCACGATGTCCCCATGCAGGCCGCGCTCATCGAACGCAGCGGCATGTACTGGCCCACCGCCGACACCTTCACCATTCTGCTCGGTGCCGCGATGACTCTCTGCGGCGTCATCCTGTGCAGCGGCTGGAAAGAGCGCGCCGCTGTCTTTGCCGCCACACTCGGCATGACGATTCTCATCTTCCTCGTCGCCGGCAACAATCCCGTCTCGATCCTCGACATGCACGGCGGGCTTCCCAAAGACCTCTGCCTCTACGCCTGCGCATGGGTCGTGTGGCGGCTGTCAGGAAGTGACCGCATCACCGCGGCGTGACCCGCACAGGAAAAGCCCCGCGCGTGGCAAAACCGGCTGCGGATTCCCGGTAAGACAATTTCTTGCCATAGCCGGGTGACCGGGCAGATTTGCAGCTTCCATGCCGCCACAACCATTTCCCCCGACCCGCTGGAGTCTTGTGCTTTCGGCGAAAGACCGCGGAGCCGAAGGTTCCCACAAGGCGGTGGAAGGTCTGGCGCTGGCCTACTGGCAGCCGATTTTCGCATGGCTCTGCGGCCAGGGTCGCTCCCATGAGGAGGCGCAGGATGATGCCCAGGGATTTTTCGCGTATTTGCTGAGCCGCGAGTTCCTGCGCAACGTGCAGCCGGAGGGGGGGCGGTTCCGGAATTTCCTGCTCGTCTGTCTGCGGCGCTGGATGAGGGACGAGCGCGGGCGCGCGGTGAATGTGAAGCGTCAGGCCGAAGTGGAGTTGCAGCCGTGGCATGACGCGGAGAGCGCCGCGTTTCATTGCAATGGAGCGACGCCGGAGGAGGTCTTTGACCGCCGCTGGGCGGAGTCGCTGGTGACTCGATCCATGACGGCACTGGCGCAGCGGTGGGAAAACCGCTCCGCACTGTTTGCCGCACTGCGGCTCACGGTGGAGGGCACGGGCGATGCGGAAAAATACGCCGCGATCGCCGCGCGGCTGAACATGAGTGAAGGGGCCGTCGGCAAGGCAGCTCATGATTTGCGGCAGCAGTTCGCGGAGCAAATCCGGCAGGAGGTGCGGGATACCGTGGCCCGCGATGATGATGTGGAGGATGAATTGCGGTATCTGGTGAGGCTGATGCAGGGGTAAGCGATTTCCCAGTAAGATCGCCCCCGAATTCCCCTGCTTACTATTATACACCCCATGCCAGTCCCCATCCGCACCTGTCCCACCTGCGGCGCGCTCGTCGCGCAGGAGGCACCGTGCCCGGGCTGCTCGCTGGCTGGGGCGTTTGCCACGCTGGGATTCAATGCTCCGCCGGCGCTGGTGAAGTTCACGCCGCTGGATTTACCGTCGCAGTTTGGGAATTACAAAGTGGAGCGCGAGGTGGCGGCGGGCGGCATGGGCATGGTCTATGAGGCCGAGGACACGCGGCTGGGCCGGCGCGTAGCGCTCAAGATGCTGCGCCAGGTTTTCTTCGCCACGGAACTGGAACGGCTGCGCTTTCAGACGGAGGCGGAACTGGCGTCGCGGCTCGATCATCCGCACATCGTGCCCATACACGAAGTCGGTGTGCAGGACGGGCAGCCGTTCTTCACCATGAAGTTCATCCGCGGCGGGAATCTGGCCACTCGCCTGACTGCCGGAGCACTCGCACCCCGCGAGGCCGCGGCCCTCATGGTGAAGATAGCGGGGGCCGTGCATCACGCGCACCAGCGCGGCGTGCTGCACCGCGATTTGAAGCCGGCGAACATTCTCCTCGATGAAGCGGGCGAACCCTGGCTCACGGATTTCGGCGTGGCCAAGTGGCTGGAAGCCGACGCCGGCCTGACACAAACGCGGAGCATCCTGGGTACGCCGGATTACATGTCGCCGGAGCAGGCGACCGGCGGAGATGTCTCCACGGCCAGCGATGTGTGGGCGCTGGGGGTGATGCTGCACCAGATGCTCACCGGGAGGCTGCCGTTTGCCGGGGAGTCGCAGCAGGCAGTTTTCCGGCGGATCGCGGAGGAGGAGTTGGGAAGATCAGTCCGATCCGACCGAGCGACTGCCGCCCTGCCCCGCGACCTTTCCACGCTCTGCCTCCGCTGCCTTGAGAAAGATGCCGCGCTGCGCCCGTCCAGCGCGGGCGAGCTAGCCGAAGAACTCCAGCGCTGGCTGCGCGGTGAGCCGATCCGCGCGCGGCGCATCACCGGCATGGAGCGGCTGGGCAAATGGGCGCGGCGGCATCCGCTTCTGGCCTCGCTGTTCACGGCGCTGGCGCTCGTCATCTTCGGCGGCACCGCGGCGGTGACGTGGCAGTGGCGGCGCGCGGAGGCGAATGCGCAGGGGGCGCTGGCCAGTGCGGCGAAGGAACAGCGCACCGCCGCCACGGCCATGTTGGCGCAGGCGCTCGCGGCGCGCGAGCATCACGACTTCGGCATGGC
>JANOZA010000726.1:0-21780 GCA_031429155.1 Verrucomicrobiota bacterium
CTCTATCGAAGCAGGTTCCTAAGCCAGCATCTCCCGGATCACGTGGCCGTGCACGTCCGTGAGGCGACGTTCGAAGCCGTTGTGGTAAAAGGTCAGGCGCTCGTGATTGAGGCCGAGGATGTCGAGGATGGTGGCATGGAAGTCATAGACGGTGGCCACATTGCTCACGGCCTTATAGCCGAACTCATCCGTCGCTCCGTAGCTATAGCCTTTCTTCACGCCCGCACCGGCCATCCATGCAGTGAATCCGCCGGGGTTGTGGTCGCGGCCACTGGCTCCTTTTTGGAATGTTGGCATCCGGCCGAACTCCGTACACCACACGACGAGCGTGTCCTTGAGCAGGCCGCGCTGCTTGAGATCGGCCAGCAGTGCGGCTGTCGGCTGATCCATGACTTCGCCGTGCTTCACGTATTGTTCTGCGAGAACTTTGTGGCCGTCCCAATTGCTCACTCCTTCACCACCGGTCTGATAGGCTCCGTTGAAGAGCTGGACGAAACGCACGCCCTTCTCCACCAGGCGGCGGGCGAGAATGCAATTTTTCGCGTAGGCTGCTTTCAGATCCTTCACGGGATTTCCGGCGGAGTCGGCACCATACATTTTCAGAATGTGCTTCGGCTCATTGGAAATGTCCGACACTTCCGGCACGGAAAGTTGCATGCGGGCGGCGAGTTCGTAACTGGAGATGCGGGCGGCGAGTTCGGAGTCGCCGGGGAAGCGCTCCAAGTGGTGACGATTGATCTTCGCAATGAACTCCCGGGTCGCACGATCATTCTCCGGGCTGGCGGACGCAGGCCGTGCGAGATTCCGCACCGGTCTTGCCGCATTGAAATCCGTGCCCTGAAACGCCGCAGGCAAATAGCCTGATCCCCAAAAGTTCCCCGCCGACTGCGGCGCGCCGCGCGGATCAGGGATGGCGACATACGCCGGCAGCGTCTCGTTCTCCGAGCCCAGTGCATAGGTCAGCCACGATCCCATGCTCGGGAAGGCGTCGAGGATGTTGCCGGTGGACATGAAGTTTTCGCCGGGACCGTGCGTGTTCGTTTTGCCGGTGAGCGAGTGAATGAAGCACATGTCGTCCACATGCGCCCCGAGGTGCGGCACGAGATCCGACACCATCTTGCCGCACTGGCCGTAGGATCTGAATTCCCAGGGGCTTTTTGTCAGATTGCCCTGTTCACCCTGGAAGGTGATCAACTTCTCCCCGCCGGGCATTGGCTTGCCGTGATGTTTGATGAGGTCCGGCTTGTAGTCGAAGGTGTCAATCTGGCTGACTGCGCCCGAGCAGAAGATCATGAGCACATTCTTCGCCCGCGGTTCAAAGTGAGGCTTCCGTGCGGCATTGGGATTCGCCGGATTGATCTCCGGGCGGATGGGCGCTTTCCCGGTATCCGCGCGGCCGCGGTCCATGCCCAGCAGATGGGTCAGGGCGATGCCGCCGAGGCCGGTGGCGGTCTGTGAGAGAAAATGACGGCGGCTCAGTAGGGGGTGCATACGATCAGAAGATGAAGAGAAACTCGCTCGTGTTATACATCGCCCGGCAGAAGGCGTGCAGGCCGAGTTCGCGGATTGTGGCGGCGGACTGTTCGCGCTCCCAGGCATCGGGCGGGCGGCTGTAGAAGAGGGTGAAGGCTTTCTCCGCCTGCGCTTCGGGACTGTCGCCGGCTTCCTTTTTCAGGCGCTCGGCGAGGATGCCGGCCTGCTGGAGGACGAAGGTGCTGTTGAAGAGGTTCAGCGCCTGGAGCGGGGTGTTGGATCGGCTGCGGCGGGCCATCACCTGGCCGCCGTCCGGGCAGTCGAAGGAACTGAAAACGCTGTCGGTCGTCTGACGGATGCGAAATTGATAGACCATGCGACGGAACTCGACGGGCGTGAATTTTTCCTTGGCGAAGTAGTGCATGACATTCTCCTCCACGATGTCCATCAGCGAGAAGCCCGGTCCGCCCATGGTTAGATCCATCGCGCCAGAAACAGAAAGCATGGCGTCGCGAATGGCCTCGGCCTCCATGCGGCGCGGCGTGTAGCGCCAGAGAAGGCGCCCGCCGGCATCCGCTTTCATCGCCTCCGGGCGAGGCGCGGAACTCTGCTGATAGGTGGCGGAGAGCAGGATGATCCGCTGCATGTGTTTGAGTGACCATCCGCTCCTGACAAATTCATCCGCGAGCCAGTCGAGCAGTTCCGGATGCGTGGGCAGGGTGCCATTCAAGCCGAAGTCCCCGGGAGTATCCACGATGCCGGTGCCGTAGATGTAGTGCCAGAGACGGTTCACCATGATGCGGGCGGTGAGCGGATTCCGGGGACTGGCGATCCAGTTGGCGAGTTTCACGCGACGCTGCTGCTCGGGTTCATCCACGGCCATGCCCAGGGTGCCGAGGACGGAAAGCGCATCCGGGACGACGACCTCGCGAGGCTGCATGGGCTCGCCGCGGTAGAGGCGATGGGTGGGGCCGGGCTGGCCGAAGGTGCCGACCCATCCCATTTGCGCGCCGGTCAGTGCGGCAATGCGACTCTGTGCGCCTGCGAGTTCTGTTTGCACTTTGCGTGCGGCCGCGGCGTCTTCGGGAGACAATTTCGCGAGGAACGCGTTGGGATCCGCGGCGCCGCTGAATGACTGCCGGTCATCAGAACTCGCCACGGTGACCCACTTCTCCGGATCGGCGGCGGCTTCGATCACATACTGCGTGGCCACTCGGTCCTTGAATCTCTCCGTGCGGTCGCGGCCCCAAACGATGCGTTGAATGCGGGCTTTGGCAGGGAAATCGATGCGGACCCAGCCGGTGCCGCTGTTGCTGATCCAACTGTGGTCATTGCCAACCATGCCCTCGTTAAGATGTTCGAGCTTGTGAATCGCATGGCCGGGCAGCGTGCCGGAAGCGCTCACCTTCGCGCCATTCGATGCCAGAGCCACGTTTTTGCCGGCTTCGTCGTAGATTTCGAGTTCATCAATGCACGGCTGCGAGGCGCTGCTCGCGTTGATCGTGAACTTCACCGAAACGGCGTCCACGGGCGTGAAGGTCTCTTCATTCATCCGCGCATTGACCGGGGGCCGCAGTGTCCGTCCGGCGACGGATTCCATCGCCGCCGCCTTTTTCCGGAAGACTTCCAGTTCGGCCAGTTTCGTGGTCGCCAAGGCTTTGGCCTGCGCCATGTCCTGCGCGGAAGTGGCCTCCAGCTTTTTGCGCAGCGGACGTTCCCCGTGATTCACGCCAGCGAAAACCGCCTGCATGGAATAGTAGTCCTTCTGCAGGATGGGATCGAACTTGTGATTGTGACACCTCGCGCAGCCAAGCGTCAGGCCCATGAAGGCGGTGGCCGTGGTGCTCACCATGTCCGCCAGCTCTTCCTGCCGCTGCATGGCGTTTAGCACGGGATCGCCTTTCACGATGTCATAAGTGCCCGCGACGAGGAAGCCCGTGGCTGCATCCTCGCCGAGCGCATCGCCCGCAATCTGCTCGCGGATGAACCGGTCGTAAGGCTTGTCCGCGTTGAGCGACTCCACGATCCAGTCCCGATAGTGCCATGCGGTGGGGCGCGGACGGTTTGTCTCGAAACCATTCGTGTCTGCATAACGCACTACATCCATCCAGTGGCGGGCCCACCGTTCTCCGTAGCGGGGGCTGGCGAGCACGGAGTCCACGAGCCGCGGCCACGCGTCAGGCCGCTGATCCTTCACGAAATCCTCCACCTCCTTCGGGGTCGGAGGCAGTCCATGCATTGTTTGAAAAAGCCGTCGGATGAGCGCGGGACGGTCCGCAGCGGGAGACGGCGTGAGGCCATTGGCCTTCATCTTCGCGAGCACGAATTCATCCACCTCGTTGACTACGAAAGCATCTCCGGTCTGCGGCACCTCCGGGCGCTTCACGGGCTGGAACGACCAGTGATCCGTCTTCAGTTTCAGAGACTCCGCCGCCGCAATATCGCCCGGCATTTTCGCACCCGCGTCTATCCAGGCCCGCAGCAGTCCCACCTGTTCCGCCGTCAGTCGGTCGCCTTTGGGAGGCATCCTGTCCTTGGGATCATCCGAGGTGACGTGCTTGATGATGGAACTCTCCGCGCTCTTCCCTTTTATAAACACGGGCTCGCCAGAGTCGCCTCCTTTGATAATGCCCACGACCTCATCCAACCGCAGTTTGCCTTTCTGTTTGTCGGCATCGTGACAGTCAAAACACGCAGACTCCAGTATGGGGCGGATGTCCTTCTCGAAATCAGCGGGTCGCTGTGCCGGCGGGGGCAAATCTGCGGCATGGGCACAACCGAAAACAGAAAGCGCGGCCATCACCGTGCGGGGAACAATGGCGGCACGCAGCTTTCGGCTTTGGGGGTGGGAACGAATCATGATTTGCGGGGAAGCCTACCCCTCAACGCCACCACTGCAAAACTACTTTCGCAGGTCAGACAGAATTGCCTGTCGTGAGGGGAGATGGAAAGGAAGTGTGCTTCGCGACGTTGTTTCGTTTCTCTCAAAATGAGGCAATTGAGGTGCTTCATTCGGGGCGTATGATACGACATGGCTCGTCCCCTTGAAATCATTACCAGTTTGCTGCTTGCCGGCAGTACGTGCGCGGCGTCGTCGCAGGACTCGCTCGACTGGTGGTCGCTGCAACCATTGAGGACGCAGGCTTTACCGGAGTCGCATGTGGCCGGTCTGCGCACGCCTGTAGATGCGTTCATCTCCGCGAAGCTGCTCGCGAACGGACTGACGATGTCGCCGGAGGCTGACCCGCGCACGCTCATTCGCCGGCTCTATTTCGATCTGACGGGACTGCCGCCGGCACCGGAAGAGGTGGACGCTTTCACGGCGGGCAAGGATCCGGAGGCTTATGTGAAGCTCGTGGACCGGCTGCTGGCCTCGCCGCGCTATGGTGAGCGCTGGGCGCGACACTGGCTGGACGTTGTTCACTACGGAGACACGCATGGCTACGACAAGGACCAGCCCCGGCCCAACGCCTGGCCTTTCCGGGACTACGTTATCCGCGCCTTGAACGGGGATAAGCCTTACGCGCAGTTCGTGCAGGAACAGCTCGCGGGTGACGTGCTTTATCCAGGCACCCGCGACGGCATCGAAGCCCTGGGCTTCATCGCTGCCGGACCGTGGGATCTCATCGGCCACGCAGAAGTGGGAGAGGATAAAATTGACGGCAGGATCGCGCGTCACCTTGATCGCGATGACATGGTGTCGAACACGATCAACACCTTCTGTTCCCTCACGGTCCACTGCGCTCAGTGTCACGATCACAAGTTCGATCCCATCAAACAGGCGGACTACTACAACCTCCAGTCGGTCTTCGCGGCACTGGATCGTGCGGACCGGGATTATGATGCCGACCCAGTCACTGCGAAGCAGCGCTCCGCATTGCTGACGGAGCAGAAGGAGCTGAAGGCGAAAGTCGAATCTCTGACTGCCAGTGCCCGCGCAAAGTCTGGTGATGCTCTGGCGGCGCTGGACAAGCTAATCACAGAGCAGAAGAAGCCCGCGGCCAGTCTCTCGGCGCAGAGTGGATGGCATTCAGCGATCGCGGGGAAGCAGGACACGGAGAAGTGGGTGCAGGTGGATCTCGGCGAACGTGTGGCGCTGAGCAGTGTCGTGCTGCACGCGTGCCAGGATGACTTCGCGGGCATCGGCGAGGGCTTTGGATTTCCCGTGCGCTTTAAGATCGAAGTCAGTGACGATGCCGCCTTCGCGAAGGATGTGCGTGTGCTGGTGGACGAGACACTCAAGGATTTTGCTAATCCCAAGCTCAAACCCGTGAGCATCCCCGCAACCGGTGCCGCCCGCTGCATCCGCATCACTGCGACCAGGCTCGCACTGCGGCAGAATGATTACATCTTCTCCATCGCCGAACTGGAGGTTCTCGACGCCGCTGGAAAGAACCGTGCGTACAGTGCTGCGGTGACATCACTCGACAGCATCGAAGCTCCCCCGCGCTGGCAGCGTTCCAACCTCACTGACGGCTGGTATCCGGGAGTGGATCCTGCGAATTTGGCGACGACGACCGCCGACACCGCGAAACTCGAGCAGGCACGCCGGTTGATTCTTGAAGCCGCGCTGGGTGGAAAGTCTGCCGCCGAGTTGGATGCCCTGGAGCGGGGGCTCGGCGAAGTTGAGAAGAAGCTGAGCGGCCTGCCCGCCTCAGGCAAAGTGTATTGCGGCACCGTGCACAGCGGCAGCGGCGCGTTCGCCGGAACCGGAGGAAAAGGAGGCAGTCCGCGGCCGGTCTATGTGCTCGCCCGGGGCGACGTCACGCGTCCGGGTCCTGAGGCCGTGCCCGGCAGTATCTCCGCCATCTCCCTGCTGCCGGGCCGTTTTGATCTTCCAAAAGACGCCCCCGAGGGACAACGCCGCGCTGCTCTTGCGCATTGGATAACTGATCCGCGCAATCCCCTCACCTGGCGCAGCATTGTGAACCGTGTCTGGCAATATCACTTCGGTCGGGGCCTGGTGGATTCGCCGAATGACTTCGGCAAAATGGGGCAGCTTCCGTCGCATCCGGAACTCCTCGACTGGCTCGCCGCCGACTTTCGAGACAGCGGCGGCTCGTTCAAGAAACTGCATCGGCTCATCGTGATGAGCGCGGTCTACCGGCAGTCATCGGTTCTTCCTCAGGGAGTCCCGCCCGGTCATCCTGATCCAGAGAATCACCTCCTTTGGCGTATGAACAGCCGCAAACTGGAAGCCGAAGCGGTGCGCGACAGCATCCTTGCCGTCTCCGGACTGCTCGATCTCAGAATGGGTGGCCCGGCCTTCCAGGATTTCGTGGTGACGCATCCCGAGCACTCGCCGCACTACGAATATCACCTCGCCGACCTCACCGATCCGAAGCTCCACCGCCGTTCCGTGTATCGCTTCCTTGCCCGCAGCAAACCCCAGCCGTGGATGGCCACTCTCGACTGTGCGGATCCCTCCATGCTCGTGGAGAAACGCACGCAGACCATCACTCCGCTGCAGGCTCTCGCACAGATGAACAACCAGCTCACCCTCGTGGCCTCACTGAAGTTTGCGGAGCGGCTGGAGCGAGAGCGGAAGATTTTGGAAGATCAGGTGGGGCGGGGAATGTGGCTGGCGCTGGGACGGGAGGGGACGGCCCGGGAGAGGAAGGGGTTGGAGGAAATGGCGGGGAAGTTTGGACTGCCCGCGGTGTGCCGGGTGTTGCTCAATCTCAACGAATTCGTCTTTGTGGAGTAGGGGTTTTGAACAGAAGGAACAGAGGTAACAGAGATTATGAGTATGCTGCATCCACTGTTTCTGAAGGCCAATGCGCTCACGGGCGTGATCATTGGGGCTGCCATTGAAGTGCATCGGTTAAAGGGGCCGGGACTGCTGGAGAGCATTTATGAGCGATGCTTGATGAGTGAATTGGATCTGCGGCAGAAGGCGGCAATTTCGCAGCGCACGGTGGAGATCGAATACAAAGGGATGGTCTTCGAGGAGACCCTGCGGTTCGACATGATGGTGGAGAGCTGTGTGCTCATCGAGCTCAAGTCCGTCATCAAAGTACAGCCCATTCATAAGGCTCAACTGATGAGCTACATGAAGCTCCTGAACATCCCGCTGGGTCTTCTCATCAACTTCAGCGAACTCAAACTGGTGGACGGCATCCACCGCATGATGATCCCCGGAGCCGACGGCAAACCCTACACCACCACCCCCAACACAGGAGACTAATCCCCACCCTCTCTCCGTCCCTCTGTTACCTCCGTCCCTTCTGTTCAAAACTCATCAACCCAAGCCCATGCCCTTTCCTTCTGTCTCCCGCCGCGCGCTGCTCCAGGGCTTTGGCGGTATCGCCCTCGCTTCGCTGCTCAAACAGGAGAGCCTGCTCGCCTCTTCCCTTCATCCCTCCAGTGTTGCCAAACCAAGAGCAAAGCGTGTCGTCCAGCTCTTCATGGCCGGGGCTGCGAGCCACCTTGACCTGTTCGATTTCAAGCCCGAGCTGATCAAGCGCCACGGGCAACCCAGCGACTTCGGCGAGCATGTGGAGGCCTTCCAAAATGGTCTCGGCCCGTGGCTGCGGCCCGTGTGGGACTTCAAGCCGTACGGGCGCAGCGGCAAGATGCTCGGCGAGCCAGTCGCGGATCTCGGGGCGGTGGTGGATGAGATGGCGTTCGTGCACAACCTCGTTGGAAAAACCGGCGTTCACTCACAGGGCACGTTGCTTCAGACGACGGGATTCAACCGGCCCGGTTTTCCAGGAATGGGCGCATGGGTCAGCTACGGTCTGGGCTCCATGAACGAAAACCTCCCTGCGTTCGTCGTCCTGCCGGATCATCGCGGCCTGGCGTCGAATGGCACGAAGAACTGGGACTCCGCGTTTCTGCCGGCGCAGCATCAGGGCACGGTCATCTATCCAGGAACCGACACGCCAATCACGGATCTCTTCCCCGACAAACGCAGCGACTTCACCACGCCACAGAGCGAGTCTGCGGCGCACGTTCTCATGGCCTCACTCAATAGTAATCATGCCGCCGCGCATCCCGGAGACGACCGACTGGAGGCCCGCATTCGCAGCTACGAACTGGCCGCCCGCATGCAGCTCGCCGCGCCGGAGGCGCTCGATATTTCCAAAGAGCCGGCCTACATCAAAGAGATGTACGGCATTCGCGACGACGTGAAGGAATGGCCGAAGGAGATCAACGCGCCGGAGGAGATTGATGTCTTCGGCCGCAAGTGTCTCGCTGCCCGCCGGCTGCTGGAGCGCGGCGTCAGGTTCGTGCAAATCTGGAGCGGCAACGACAACGGATTCCCGCGCCGCAACTGGGACAGCCACGAAGACGTCGAGCGCGATCACGGTCCGCTCGCCTGCGGTTTCGCCCGCGGGGCCACGGCGCTCATCAAAGACCTAAAACAGCGCGGCCTCCTTGAGGATACGATCATTCTCTGGACCACCGAGTTCGGCAGAATGCCCAGCACCCAGGGAGGCAGGGGCCGCGACCATAATCCCTACTGTTTCACCAACTGGCTATGCGGCGGCGGCATCAAAGGCGGGGTCACGCACGGCCTCAGCGACGAGTTCGGCTACAAGCCCCTCGACCGCGGCAATCCCACAGAAGTCTATGACATCCACGCCACCATTCTGCATCTGCTGGGAATGGACCACGAGAAGCTGATCTACCGCGCCGGCGGCATTGACCGGCGCCTCACCGATGTACACGGGCACGTGATCGAATCGCTGCTGGCGTAAACTTGATTCATCTGTCTTTTGCCACTGGACAGGGTCACCGGGAGTGGCTGGCTGTGGCCTCCCACTCCGGTGCCGCCGTGAAGCTTTCGTTGTCATCGCAGGTTCCGTTCCCGGCTGGCCTGAAGTTCACGAGAAATGTCTGGACACAGGAGATCACCTTAAGTTAAACCCGCGCATCATTTGCTTTTTTACACCACTATGAACCGTCTCAACCTCTCCCTCACCGGCACGGCCGTCCTTCTCGCTTCAGTTTCCGCACTTCGGGCGCAGACTGCATGGAACAGTGCCCCTGCCGACAACCTTTGGCTCAACGCTGCAAACTGGACGCCGGCGGATGTGCCGGATACGAATTTGGAGACAGCGCAGTTCGCTGCCAGCAGCATTCAGGCCGTGAGCGTCGGCGCGGCGACAACGGTGAAGCGCATCAATTTCGCACTGGATGCCGGGGACTATACTTTCAGCGGCTCGCCCCTGACAGTGGACGTCGCGCAGGCCGGCACGGCCACGGGCACACTCGTGCAAACGCTGGGGGCAGGCACGGTTACGTTCAATCAACTCATGAACTGCAGCGATGCGGGTGGCGGCAACGATTCCTCGCTGCAAATGCTGCTCGCCGCCGGCAGCACCGTGAACCTTCGCGGCGGCATGGCCACGGTCTCCAACCGCAACCTCTCGGCGACAGGAGACGGCACGGTCAATATCTACGCCTCGGCCACGACCGGGACCGCGCAGTTCCAGCAGGCGGGCAACTCGACGATGAACTTCTTCGTCAATCCCACGGCCACCAACCAGATCCGCTCGTTCTCCAACACCGGCGGCGGCGTGCGCATTAGCGCGAACGTCACCCGGGCGCTCGGTCTGGGGGTGACGGGAGTCACGGCCCACGTCGGCCGCATTTTCCTCGCAGCGAACGGCGTCACCACTTCCGGTGCCCTGAACGCCACGGGCGCCACCATCGCCGGACCGCATACGCTGGATGGCACCTTTGGCATTGATATCCCCGGCACCGGCGGGGCCACGCACAGCGGCACCATGGGGTTCGGCACCCTCACCGGCACCGCTGCCAATACCGGCACCACATGGACGCTGCGGCTCGATGCCGCGGCGGACGACACCCTCACCATGTCGGGCGTGGCGAGCGGATTCCCCACCGGCTATGCGACCCCGGTGATCCGCAAGCAGGGGCCCGGCACGGTCATCATGTCCGGGGCGAATACGCACACGGTTCCCATGGACACTGCCGAGGGAAAACTCGTGCTCACCACTGCCCAGACCAGTGCGGTGCCCATGACGGTGCAGGGTGGCGCCACGCTCGGCGTGAATGTCGCGGCCGCAGGAGCGACTCTGAATTTCGCCTCGCTCAATCTCAATTCCGGCAGCAGCGTTACGCCGGCCGTTCTGGAACTGAATGCCGGCACGTTTGGCAATCCGGCCAACCCGGTGGTGAACGGCGGAACCCTGACCGTCAACGGGGCCACGACGCTGCGCGTGAGCGGTGCGCTGACGGCCGCGCCGGGCGTGCCCTTCCCGCTGATGAGTTATGCCAGCATCGGCGGCTCTCCCGGATTCGCCGGTCTCACGCTGGCGCTCCCGTTCCGGGCGGTGGGCGCGTTGGTGAATGACACGCTGAACTCCCGCATCCTCCTCGACCTCACCAGTCTCGGCGGCGTCACATGGCGCGGCAGCGTGGACGGAAACTGGGACGTGGATTCTGTCGGGGACGGTTCCACCGGCACGGCCAACTGGCTCGCGGGCAGCGGTCCCAATACTTACGTGCAGGGCGCGCCCGTCGGCACCGACACCGTCATTTTCGACGATACCGCCACGGGCACGACCACGGTGAACCTCACCACAGTGCTCACGCCGGTTGCCATCACCGTGAACAACCCGACAAAGAACTACGAGTGGACCGGCACCGGCAACATCAGCGGCAACACCGGCATCGTCAAAACCGGCAGCGGCACCCTCACCCTCGCCAACACCGGTTCGAGCACGAACACCGGCGGCTCCGCCATTTCCGGCGGCACGCTCATCCTCGGCAATGGCACCGCCGGTGCAGGTTCACTGGGCGGCGCTGTGAGCGTCAGCGGGACCGGCGTGCTGCGCATGAACCGGCCGGACGGCACCGCCATCGGAGCCCTCAGCGGCGACGGCACCCTCGACCTCGCTTCCGGCCAGCTCACCGTGGCCGGCGGTGCCTTCACCGGACCCATCACCGGCGCCGGCAACCTCCGCACCACCGCCACGCTGGCCCTCACCGGCTCGCCGACGAACTCCTTCACCGGCACCACCACCGTCTCCGCCGGCCAGCTTCAACTGAACCGCCCGGGTCAGACGGCCATCACTGGAGACATCTTGCTCACCGGCACCGGCGCCCTTGCCCTTCAGGTAGCGGATCAAATCGCCGACACTGCCAGCATCACCCACCTTGGCACTTCCACCGACTGCATTCCCACGCAGACTGCGGCGGAGGTGGTGAAGGACGTCACCGTCAATTCCAGCACCGGCGGCGCCACCGGCGGGCAAATGATCCTGCGCAACGGCTTCACCGTCACCGGCACGGGCACCCTCACGAGCGGCATCCTCGGCGTGGCCAGCGCCCACACGGCCACCGTCAACGCCATCAATATCACCTCCGCCCCCGGGCAGGCCGGCCTCCTGCGCATCGCGGGCAGCGCTGGCGCGTCCACGCTCAATATCGGATCCGGAGGTATCACTGCCAGCGGCGGGGAGATTCAGGTGAAATTCAACGTCAACAATCAGGACGCCACCGTCAACCTCGGCGGAGACTTCACCGCCACCGGCAATGTAAACGTCACCAACGCCGGCTACACCGGGGCCAACCTCAACGTCATCAACCTCACCGCTGACCGCACGTTCACCATCGTCACCGGCACAGTCACCAGCGTCGCGCCCGACCTCGGCGGCTCCGGCGGCCTCACCAAAACCGGTGGCGGTGCCCTCGTGCTCACCCCGGCCTGCTCCGCCGCTCACGCCGGAGCCACTGCGGTGAATAACGGCGCGCTCGTGGTGAACGGCACCATCACCACCAGCCCGGTAACGGTCGGCAACGGCGGCGCGCTCGCCGGCGACGGAAGCATCCAGTCCGCCGTTACGGTGCAGAATGGCGGGACCATTTCCGCGGGCAGCACGACCGCCGGCACCCTCACACTGGGCGCCGGCCTCACGCTGGATTCCGGCAGCACCTTCCAGGCCGATATCACCGGACAGACGACTCATGACCGCCTCGCCGTCACCGGGGCCATCGCCGCCGCGGGCAAGGTCAAACTTGTGCTCACCGGCTACACTCCCGTGCTCGGCGACAGCTTCGATCTTGCCAATGCCACCACCACCACCGGCAGCCCGTCCTTCGACTTCAGCGCCGCCCCGCTCAGCTCCGGTCTTGCGTGGGATACCAGCACCTTCACCACCGACGGCGTCGTGAAGGTCATCACCGGAGGCAGCGCCTACGACTCATGGGCCACCGCCAAAGGCCTCACAGCCGTCAACAATGCGAAGGACGCCGACCCTGAAGGCGACGGCGTGGTCAACGGGCTCGAATTCTACCTCGACGGCAATCCGCTGGCCGGTGACGTTCCCGGCCTCACCCCCGGCAACAGCGGCGCCAACTTCCGCCTCACCTACAAGCGCCGCGACGACGCCGAAGATCTCAACGTCACCCCCGAAACCAGCAGCAACCTCTCCGCCGCCAGCTGGTCCGCGCTCGTCAACGGAGTGAACGGCGTTGTCATCACCATCGCCGAAAACGGCACTGCACCCGATGACGTCGAGATCCTCATCCCGTCCAGCGAAGCCCACCGCTTCGTCCGCCTCAGGCTGACCCTGCCGTAAGGAGTTCAGCCTGCTCCGTATCCAACCGAGCACGGCATTGACTCAAAATGCGGGTGCCAGGCATAACGACACCGGGCCTGCGCCACGCGGCGGGGTTCACGGCCATGGTTTCAGCCCCCCCCACTCCCCGATTCCGATCCCCCTTCCACCGCCGACTTGGAAAAGCAAATTCCTTTCAGACCGACGGAGTCTCACACGGCCTCCAGACCGGTCACTCCCGCCCGGCTACTGCTGCCAAAGGCATCCGTCTCAACGCCCATCCGCTGGAGCATCTGCACGTAGAGATTGGAGAGCGGCGTATTGTTCTGCGCATCCAGCGCGAGGTGCTGGCCGTGTTTGAATCCTCCGCCGGCGAGGATCAACGGGAGGTTGCGCGTGTCGTGGGCGTTGGCGTTGCCGAGGTTGCTGCCGAAGAGCACCATGCTGTTATCGAGGAGTGCGCCCGGGCCTTCCTTCTTGGATTTGAGTGAACCGAGCAGTCGGGCTACCGCTGCAAATTCAGCTTCTTCGATGAGCTTGAGTTGCGCGATCTTCGCCTCGTCCTGGCCGTGATGCGAAAGGTTGTGGTGATCTATGGAAACACCCGGCACCGGCGGTACGTCGTTGCGGCCCTGCACGAGGATGGTGATCAGCCGCGTGGAGTCCGTCTGGAGCGCGAGGGGCACCAGATCGAAGAGCAACTGCATTCGCCCGATAAGATCCTTCTCATCGGAGATGTCCTGCGGTGCCGGGGCCTCCACCTTTGGTTTCGGCTTATGGGACCACTCCTCGGTTTTGGCCAGCCGCTGCTCCATCTCGCGCACGGACTGGAAATACTCATCCAGTTTCCCGCGATCGCCCGCACCCATGCGCTGCTCCAGTCGCTTTGCCTGCGCGCCGACAGTATCCATGATGCTGCGGCCCTCACGGATTTTCCTCATCTGCGCTGCTACCTCGTCCGCTTTTCCTTCCAGAAAAAGTTTCGCAAACAGCCGTGCCGGACTCGTCTCTGACGGAATCATCACACCGCTGCGGGTGTAACTCTGGCTGCTGCCCGCCGTGCCGAGCACCAGTGACGGAAACCGCGTCTCTACGCCGATCTTCTCGGCGACGAGTTGATCCAGGGAGATGGAATTCCGAAACCCACCCAGCCCCGGATGTCGCGCCGCTGTCAGCCAGGTTTGTTCCGACGAATGCCCGTCCGCCCCGCTCTGGTCAGGATGCGAAAGCCCGGTGAAGATCGTAAAATCATCGCGGTGCTCCTTCAGCTTCTCAAGATAAGGCGTCAGCCCGTAGCCGTGCCCGGTCTCTTTTGGGACCAGGAACGGCGCATGGATTCCCAGCGAAGCGCAGACGCAGACCATGCGCCGCGGGGCACCGGCCTCCGCTGCGTGAGCGCGCGCGGGCCACATGGCATCAAGGAACGGCAGGGCGACGGCAATGCCCGAGCCGCGGAGGAAGGAACGACGGGAGATCATGATGGCAGTTTATCTGTTTTGAAATGTTTCGCTCTGAACTATTGCGTGAATCAGCGTGCGGAGGCCGGAGTCGGCTTTGGAGACTTCAGCAACGATGCGCTGCACGGCGGCGCGGTCGGAGAAGCGGATGCCGGCGCCCGTGGAATACGTGATCAGTTTTTCAGTCAGGCAGCGCAGCATCTGATCTTTGTCGGCGAGCAGGAGCTTTTTGAATTCGGCGATGTCCTTGAAGGTGCGCCCGTCCGGCATGATGCCGGAGGCGTCCACGGGGCGGCCGAGCTTGTATTGCCAAATGTCCGCGCCGTCGAATTTCCACGGAGGATGGTCGCCCTGTCCGATGCTCCGATAGCGATCCCGCCAGCCGCCGATGACATCGAAGCTCTCCAGAGCGAAACCCGGCGGATCAATGTCCTTGTGGCAGGCAGCGCAGGTTTCGGAAATGCGGTGCTTGTCGAGCAGCTCGCGGATGGTCGTCGCGCCGCGGGTGTCAGGCTCCACAGAGCCGACATTGGGAGGCGGCGGCTGGGGAGGCTTGCCGAGGAGTCGCTTCAACACCCAGGCGCCGCGCAGCACCGGTGAGGTCACGGTGCCGTTGGCGGTAATTTTCAAAATCGCCGCCTGAGTGAGCAGGCCGCCGCGCGGATTCCCGGCCGGCAGCGCGACCCGCTGAAACTCCTCGCCGTTGGGACCGGGGATGCCGTAGTGCCGCGCCATCGGGCGGTTCAGCATCAGGAAGTCCGAGTGGATGAAATTGGCGACGCTGAGGTTCTTCGTCAGCATTTCGCTGAAAAAGGCCTCCGTCTCCGCGACCATTGAGCCTTCCAGCATTTCATCGAATTCGGGATACAATTGTTTGTCAGGCGAGGTGGCTTTGATGTTGCGCAGGTCCAGCCACTGGCCGGTGAAGTTGCGGACGAACTCCCGCGACTTCACGCTGGCGAGCACTCGTTCCGTCTGCGCGCGCAGGACTTCCGGCTGCGAAAGTTTCTTCTCCGCAGCGAGGCGCAGGAGTTCGTCATCCGGCGGGCTGCTCCAGAGGAAATACGAGAGCCGCGCGGCGAGCGCATAGTCATCCAGCTTGCCCGGCCGCTCGTCGAGAATGAGGAACTGCGGAGCCGTGAGGACCGCACGCAACCCGCTGCGCACGGCTTCAGCAAAGGGGCGGCCCGCCTCCAGGGTGGCGAGCGCCAGCTTCACAAAAGGCTCGACCTCGCCCTCCTCCAGCGGACGCCGGAAGGCTCTTCCCGCAAACTTCTCCACTGCTTCCCGCGCTGCTTTCGGTGCATCCTCCGGAGCAAACTCCCAGCCGATGCGCCCTTCCGGACGCCACTGACGCTTGTTCTTCTCGATCTCCCGCAGAGGCACGCCGGCGCAGAGCAATTTCACACTCGCAGGCGGCCAATCGCCCAGCGGCCCCTCCGCCTCCACCCACTGCACCGCGAGTCCTGCGCCATCGAAGTCCTTGATGCCAGCGTTCCAGAGCCCTTTCCCTTTTTTGTCGTTTCCGGTGCCATGAGGGATGACCTGGAGCAGTTCGTCCCGCTCGATCTCCGCGATGACCTCCACCTCCCGCGGCTTGCCCGCAGGCATCTCGAAAAACCCCAGCAGCCGCTTCTCGCGAAAGTGGTGCGCGTAGAGCCGCAGGGTTACGGGTTCACCGTCGCTTTGATAGGCATAGCCCGACACCCTCACACGATACGTCCCCGTGGCCGGCGCGCTGAACTGCCGGAAGTCCCCGGGCGGATAGCCGGCGTTGAACATCACCACTGCGTCCGGCAGTTCGCGGAAGAGCACGCGATGCTTCTCCTTCGACACCTTGTCTTTCACGGTGCCCTCCGGCGTATCCAGATTCTCCCGAATGCCCTTCTCGTCCTTCAGCGACATGCGCTTCTTGAACCGCTGCGGTTCCTCCGTCAGGACCAGCGCCGCATCCAGCGCGGTGTCGGCGGCCTCCAGATATTTCTCCATCTGGAGTTGGGAAAACCGCAACCCGTCTGCCACGGTATCGAATCCGTGCGACGGCGTATCCGGCGGCAGAATGTCACGCACCTGCACCGGCACGCCCAGCAGATCCCGCAGCGAGTTCTCATACTCCGTGCGATTCAGCCGCCGCAGTCCGGTGCGGCCACTCTCATTCTTTTCCGCCGCCGTCAGCGCCTCGCTCAGCGCCCGCAGCATCGCGTCCTTCTCCGTCACATCCGGCTGCGGTTTCTTTGCCGGCGGCATCTCACCTGCCGCGATGCGATCGTGAAGCCGCGTCCACTTCACCAGCGCCGCTTCCTCTTTTCCAAAATCCAGTGCCGCCAGATTCAGTCCACCTTTCTTCGTCTCCGCATCGTGGCACTCCGCACAGTGTTTGGTGAGGAACGGCTGCCACTCTGCCGGCGGCGCGGCGGCGGCGGAGACTGAGAGTAAAAGGAGAAACGGCAGTGTGCGAAGCATGGCGCAAGAAAACGGAGGTTCAGCCACAACGCTGACACCACTGCTGTCTTTCTGCGCGGCTTCCTTTTGGCGAAACCGTTCGCTTCACGCCTCCGGCGACACGTTGAAGCTGGACTCCCCGGGAGTTGATGGAGTCTGAAGCCGCTCCGCCTTGCCAGCCTGGTCGCCGTCTGCTACCCGCACCTCATGCCCGCCCTTCATCATGCTCAAGCCCGCCAATGCACTTCCGTCGCCATGGAGGCGCAGCGGCTTTATGTGAACGGAGGAGATGGCGAGGGTGCAGGTCTCGCGCTCTTCGACAGCGTGCGCCCGGAAATTGAGACCGCCATCGCATGGCTCCACTCCCGCACCGATGCAGAGTCTGCCGGCCTCCTTGTCGCTCTCGTGGATGCCATCGCCCATACGGCTGAGCAGCGTTTCGATCCGCCGCAGCGCGTCGCGTTGCTTGCCGCTCAAGTCCGCGCCGCCCGCATCACCGGCGACCGGCTGGCAGAATGCCGCGCGCTCAGCAATCTCGGGAATGTACACTATTCCATGGGTGATGCCCGCGGGGCTCTCGAATGCCATGAGAAGGCCATGCAGATTTCCGGCGAGACCGGCACTCGCCGCGAAGACGGTCTGGACTGGGCCTGTATGGGCATGGCCTACGCTGCCCTCGGCGATGCCCGCCTCGCGCTGATGTGCTATGAAAGCCAGTTGGCAACGGTGCAGAAAGCGGGCGACCGCCACGGCGAGGGAAAGGCATGGGGGAGCGTCGGCATCAGCCACGCGCGGCTTGGAGATGGCGGGCGCGCACTGGAGTGTTATGGCAGGCAACTGGCCCTCATGCAGGAGACCGGTGACCGTCGCGGCGAAGGAGTTGCGTTGGCGAACATGGGCCTCTCCCACACCGCTCTCGGCGATGAGCGCCGTGCCCTCGAATGTCACGAGAAGGCGATGCTCCTCTCTCACGAGGCCGGTGACCGCCGTGCCGAAGGTCAGGCATGGTCGAACATGGGAAATGCCCACGCCGACCTCGGCCATTCCCGCCGTGCTGTGGAATGTTTTGAGAAGCGATTGGTCATCTCGCGGGATACCGGCGACTTCCGCGGCGAGGCGCATGCCCTCTTCAATACCGCGATAAAACTATGGGAACTCAACGCCCCGGGCGAGCGCGATGAAGCGCGGCGAAGGATGGCGGCGGCGGCGGAATTCTTTGAAAGCACCGGCGACCCGAATGCCGCGAAGGCCCGTGCTACACTCGCACAGTGGGAGGCGCCGTAGAGTGTTCCCGCGCCGCAGGAACCCTCATTCGCTGAGGACGACTTTCTGCGCCGGGGTGGGGGCGCACACGGGATTGGGCCGGGCGGGGACTTTGCCTGGGAACTGCACCCTGTAGGTGGTCCAGCCAGGTTCCTTGCCGCCGCGGGGGTCGGGCGACGGGTAGTCGGTGGAAATAATCTGCGCGCCGCTGGCGAGCGCGGCGTCGCGGCGGGTGGTATCACCGGTGCGGGCAGGCGTGGTGCCGGAGTCCGCGCGGGTTCGGACCATGTAGCCCTCCCGCACTCTGCGGGCGATGGCGGCTTGCTTGCCGGCGGCATCGTTGATCAGAAGGAAAGCCGTCTCTGCTTTGTCAGGTTCCCCGTAGATGAAACACTGCCGCCCTTCGAGCGATGGATGACCGGCTGCGTATTTGGAAACGGCTGCGCCTTCCATGACGAACAGGATGCGCCCGCGCATGGCGGACAACGCGGGCCACGCGCCGGCGCGGGCTGCGGCTTCGAGTGTGGGGTGCTGGCCGCGCAGCATGGATGGGGCAAAAATGCGATCGGGCGCCGTAGCGAATGCTTCCCTGATCTCTGCATCAAGAGCGTCGCAGGCGGCGGCGTCCCATGGAGCGGCTTTCGTGAGTCCCGGCAGCGGCACGACGGCTCGGATGGTTTCGTCTTTGGTCTCAAAGTGGACCACGATGGGCATATGATTGCGGTGGGCATCGCTCCAGGTTTTCAGTTGAGCGAGCGCCGTGCGGAGGCTCGGGCAGGTTGTGCCAAAGTCGAAATCAGGCAGGTGCAAAATCTTACAGCCCGGCTGCTTTAACTCCACGCCCTCCGCGCCGGGAGCTTCGGCCTCACCACCCGTGAGCGCCATTCCTGCCCGCCGCGCGAAGCGGCCGCCGTCCGGATCAGAGTAGAGATCAAGTTCCACGCTGCGCATGCCGGCGTCGAATTGCGCAGGCAGCGGCGGATGTGCGTAGTCGAGGTCCTTCGGATCACCGGCTCCGGTGGCCGGCAGAGTCTGCAGCCACTTCCACACCGCGGCTGGCGGACGCGTCCGGTAGCTGTTGTGGGTGCCGATCACCTGAATCTGGTTGAGCCGCAGTTCGTCCGATGGTTCGGCATGGCCAGCCTCTCCGAGAGCCGAGGTGATCAGGTGCAGCAGGAGGCAAAAACCAGGGCGGTTGGATTTCATAGCGACGTGACGGACTCATGCTGGTGCATGAACAAGTGCCAAGCGGGTTGACGTCCGGTCATGACCGGGCCTGCGGCTCGCAAAATTAGAACGTCGTTACTAAAAGTATTCCTCAGGCTGAGGAACCGGTGTTGACCCTCAAATGGTTGAGCCTAAATACCGGGGAACTTTCCCCGCCGCCCCCGCATTCACTCCCCTCCCATGCCCGAAGACGTGCCCAACCAGAACTCCCGGCAGCGGCTGGCGTCGCCGGCAGTTCCCGGCTACAAGGACTTCTGGGAAGCACGCGGTCGGGGGTGCTTTTGGATGACCAAAACCTTTGGTTATCGAGTGGGTGCGTTTCTGGCGATTCCGTGCCACCGCCTTGGGTTGGCCCCGAATACAGTTACGGTCCTGGGTTTTTTGACAGCACTCACCGGCGTTTTGCTCGTGACCGGCGAATGGATTGAGAGCCGGATTATCCAAGCCCTCGTCCTGTGGGTTTTTCTGACCATTTCCTACGGATTTGACTGCGCGGATGGCACCCTGGCCCGCGTTACCGGCAAATCATCCAGCTTCGGTCTCCTTTGGGACAAACTCGTGGACATGACCACTCTCATCCTCATCAGCGGAATGCTCGGCTACGCGGCGCTGGATAAACCATTCGGATTGCTGCCCGTCCACTGGCGGCCGTTCCTCTTCTTCTGGTCCATCGCCCCGAGGTGTGTCTTCAACACCTTCCTGTGGCTCAAAGACAGTCAGAGGTTCGGAATGACGCGTCCGACTGCGGAGATCAACCAGGATTCCACGGTCTGGAAGCTGAAGAGGGCCGTAGGGAATCTGATTGACGAACCGTCCTATTACCTTGGTCTGGCCGTATTCTGGAGTCTGGGCCTCTACTGGACCTTTGTGCTCCTTTACAGCACCGCGATCAGCGTTGCCCTCGCCGCTTATGTCCTGAGCACCAGGCGCGAACTCGCGGCGATGGACGCGGCGACCCGGTCGCTGGACCGGCAACGCGCCTCCTTACCTGAAGTTAGTGGAACTACTGCTTCGGCCGATGGATGCGAACAGGGTAATTGACATCCCCGTCCGGACCTGTCCGGCATTGGTCAGTTATTGCTGTTCTGAGACGATGCCGGCACGGGCCTCGGCACGCGCGCGGATTACTTCGAGGATGGAGCCCTGGATTTGATTCATCACCTTTTCGCTCCACCATCCCGCGTAGGAATTGAACCGGGTGCTGAGTCGGTGCCGACTGGTGAGGTGCAGCCGGCAGTTGCCACCGGGAAGCGGTTCGATTTCGTAGGTTCCATCCAATACATCGTAGAAGCGGCCGCCGACGATGATGTGCTGATCGAAGGCGGTGCGCGGAATGAAATCCGGATCGGCGTGAATGCTGAAAGCGAGCCTGGCCGGCTTGTCCCACACCGTGACCGTCTCGAAGAACGAGACATCACGCTCGAACGTCGCCGTCCGGATGCCGCCAACGCCTTCTCTGTCCAGAGTCGCTGCGATGGGTTTGGGAAAGCCCACCCAGTAAATCCACTTCTCCGAAATCTGCTCCGGGTCTATGGCCGGCACACTGGCGATTTCCTGCCAGATCAACTCCGGCGACGCATGGATGACGATGGTGTCTTCAATGTCTTTTGTTTCGGTCGGCCAGTGCAGGGAACCCTCCACCACCGCCGTGAGGTAAGGCAGAAATACCATCAGCGTCATTTGCAGGCGATAGTCGTTCCGATTCTTTGGCAGAAAGAGATGAGCCAGTCCGCCTCCAAGTGCCGTGGCCAGAAGCATGATCGGAGCCGCCATCACTACACACATGGCCGCTTCCACCTTCGTCACCAGGCTGATGACAAACCCGAGGCCCAACACCGCCGCTGGAATGCCCGCCGCGCAGCGCACCCAGCCGTCAGTGCCGCACCAGCGACCGATGGCTACGCTCAGCGCCCCCACGGCAAACGGCATGCTCCAGACAAACGACAAGGAGACCACTCCACCCGACTTTTCCAACACCGCCGTGTCGAACATTACCCGCGCGAGCCCCGCGTACACGAGCAGCACGAGGATGGAAGAGATGGCACCCGCTTTCCGGGCGCGTGACATTCGAAACGGAAGCGGAAGCGGAGGCCGGCGCGGGTAGGGTTCGAGGGGCTTGAACATGGATTGTCTGGAAGGGGCGCGGACGGACTGGCGCGAGGCGGCGGTCCTTTGACAACTGCCATAATCAGTCGGCGGATGCTGCGGCAGGGCTTACGCATGAGCAATCGAGGGAATCATAGTAATTCTAAATCGCGTTCAAGTTGAGACTAATTATCCACGGCCAGGCGCAGATGCTTTTGAGGCATTCGCTGTCCGCGGCGAGGCGGGTCAGGCCTGATTCGAGTTGCCTGACAACTCCCGCCATGTCGCCAAAGACCCGG
>JANOZA010000727.1:0-8289 GCA_031429155.1 Verrucomicrobiota bacterium
TGCTCCCAGCGCCGGTTGGCGTCGGCCACGCCGCCATCATCCTCATCATCCCGCGCTGGAGGGGGCGGAAGAGAATCGAGGATGTCGAACCAAAGATCGAATCGCTCTTTCACGGGAAAGACGAGCACCAGAGCGCGGATGGAATCGAAGGCGGTCATAGTCGCGGAGGGTATTCAGTTCGCGGCAAATCACCACCACAGTTTCAGCCGCAGGAAGTCCACGGTGCGGTGGGTGATGATCCACAGCAAGCTCCGCTCGCCGGTGTTGATCTTCGCTACGCCGCTCAGGCCGGGGCGCCACCAGTCGGCTTCGGGGGTTTGAATCCTGGCGCGCGCGGCGAAGACCCCGACGCCCTCTTTCTCAACGGCGGAAGGGAGGACGAGGTCCACCTTGAGCGGGAGCGACTCTTCGGGCCGGCTGAGGAAGGCGCATTCACCGATGGCGCCATGACCGACTTCCTGGGCGTCACGCTCATCGAGCTGGATATCCACGCTGTAGTCTGACAACTGCGCGATGCGGAACAGCGCGTCGCCCTGCTTCACCGGTGAATCCACACGCTCTTTATGATCTCCCTCGATGACCACGCCGTCCATGCTGCTCTTGATCTCTGACTGCGCGATGCGGAAACGCACAATCTCCAGTTTGGCGGCGGCCTGACGGGCGAGAGTGCCGGCGATTTGCATTTCGGCGACGGAGTTGGCGGCCCGGGATTTTTCCTCCTCGCGGGTGTAGCGCTCCATTTCGGCTGCCGCTGAGGTTTCCTCGACTTTCAGCGCATCGGTATTCAGTCGGAGCAGCACCTGACCGGCCTTCACCTTCTCACCGCTTTTGACGAGCACGTCTTTGATATAGCCTTCGATCGGCGCGGTGAGGTTCGAGACTTTTTCGCTGCGAAGAATGAAGTTGCCTTCCACGCGATACTCCGTTTTCCAGAAGATGAGCACCGCCAGAAGCGCGGTCAAAAGGATGGCGCACAATTTCGTCAGCGTGTGGCGCGGCCCGAGCATTCCTGCAGCGCTCGCCCGCAGCCAGGTCATGAATCGTGCGCCGGCCCAGCGGTCACGTGTGCGCAGACTGGCCAGCCTTGGCGCGACCTGTTCGCAGGCCAGGCGAAGACCGGGGGATTCGGCGGATGTGAATGCTCGGGCTGCGCGCTCGCAGAGGAGCACGGCGACGGCTTTTCCTCCCTGATGCAGCGGGACGGAAAACACGTGTCCGCCCTTGTCCTCCTCAGCGACTCGCTGGTGATCGCGGGAAACGAAGGTCGCATCCGACGGCGGCGGAAATGTGATTTCTTCATCCTGATCGAGGCATTCATCCATCGCCATCTCGATGTGCTGCGGCGTCTCCATCTTGCGGTCCACCTGCTCATGGCGGCTGATGGCCGCGAGCTTGGTATAGCCGGCGTGGTGCCAGCCGAGACTGACGCGGTCGCACTCGTATTGCGCGGCCACGGCGTTGCAGAAGGCGATGGCGGCAGCACCGAATTTCTCTTCGGCATTCGTCGCGGCCACCAGATCCAGCACGCCCGTAAGGCTGCGGCTATCGGCCTCGGCGCGTTCCCCCGCGAGCCTGGCTTCGTAAGTCGCCGGCACCAGCGCGGCGGCGCGGACCTGGGCATCGAGCCCGGCCTCGTGAGCGGACGGCGAGCAGAGTGCGAGAACCACGGCCTGTTCACCTTCGCGTCTGGAAGTAACTGAGGCAGCCGCCACCAGGGTGGCGCGACCATCGCTCATGGTGAGTTGGCGGGGGAATCCTTCACTGCGGCAGACGGCATCAGCCAGTCCGGGGGCCATTTTGACAAATTCCTCACCGGAGAGTTTCCTCGCCTGCGGTCCGTCCACGGCGGAAGCGATCACGCGCCACGACTGATCCGCCGCAGCGCGATGAACGCCGAGCACGATCGCCGCGCCAGTGGCTTCGCGAAGGCTGGCGGCAAAACGGCTCCAGAATTCCTTCGGCGGCAGACTGGCTGTGGCTAGCTTTTCCAGTGATTGCCATGCCGCCACGTTTGGGGCAGGTGGCGCGGTATGGTCGGTCGTTGTTTCCATGTCACTTGGCGGGCTTGAGCCTCATTTTGCCGAGCAAACCGGCGGGCACGCGGCCATCCTTGTTGTCGAAAACAGCGCGCACTTCCTGAAGCCCGCTCGCAGCGTCAATGGCCAGCGAGACGAACTCCACCGTGCCCTGCACAGTGATTTCCTCTTTGCTCGTCTTGAAGAGAAGCTCCACTGCCTTGCCCTTCTCGATGCCATGTGGTGAATCACCGCGGACGTGTGAAACGAACCTGCACTGCGCCATGTCCAGCACCCGGGCGACCGGGGCGTTTGGGGAAACCGTTTCGCCGCGATCCATGCCGAAGAGAGCAGCCACGATGCCGTCTGTCGGCGCTTTGAGTGAGCGTCGGCTGAGCTGCGCTTCGGCTTGTTTTTGCTCCACCTGCGCGATCAGCCACACGGCCTCTTTCTGTTCCACATCCTCCAGGCTGACGGATCCGCCCTTCTCAAGAATCTTCTTCGTGCGCTCAAATTCCTTGCGGGAAGCCTCCACGGCGAGCTTCTGTCGTGCGACCTCCAGGGTTTCGAGATCGTTTTCGAGTTCGAGAATGACCTCGCCCTCCTTCACGGGATCGTTCTCCTTCTTCAATATCTTCGCGATGGTTCCACCCACGGGAAAACTCATGGTGGCGTCCAGGGAGGCCTGACTGAGCCCCGTGTGCCAGTCCTGGGCTCGGAGCGTGTCCGGCTGGAGAAGGGTCACAACTGCCGCGAGGTAAATGAGGTTCGGTTGCTTCATGCCGGTTACTTCTTTCGCGATGATTCACGCACATCTCCGAGATAGGCCTCGTACTGCTGCTCCGGAATTTTACTTTTCTTCGCAATCGCCGCCGTTCTGGCGATGATCTCCTCTTTGGTGATATTGACGCCTCGATTGTCGAGAACCTGGCCGGTGGCGAGTTCGTATTCCAGCAGGGACTGGCGGTGTTGGATAAGTCTGGACACGGCGTTCATTTTTGCCTGGTTGAGATCGTCATCGGCCTCCAGCACCCGGCGGATGTCGGATTTGCCTTCCTTGAGGTCCACCAGCCGCGAATTCAAGACTTCCTGATTCAAGGCGATGGCCCGGTAGTAGGAGGCGAGCGCACTTCGTGTGCTGATGACTTTTTCCACGGCGCTGTCCAGAGCATTACTGATTTGCATGCGCACATCGCTCACGGTGTCCTCTGCGCGCTTTTGCCGTGCCAGCGCGGCGGCGTAGCGGTTTTTGGCTTCACGATTACCAAGTGGCATCTTGAACTCCAGGCCGATGCCCCATGCGGCGAAGTCGCCGTTCTGAATATCGTCCACGGAGCGGTTCAGATCCGTGCCGAGGCCGTTATAGCCGTAGCTCGCTTTGAAATCGAGTTGGGGAAGCTTTTGATTCTTCATGAACGCCGCGCGGATGTCCTCGGCCTCCTTTTCGGCAATTTTTGCGAGGTAATCGGGATTGGCCGTCAGCGCACTGGCGAGTCCGGCCTGCACATCCGGGGTAACTTTGTTTGGCGGTGGCGGAGCAGTGGTGCTGACTTCAAAGCCATCCGTAATCGCTGCACCGCAGAAACTGGCGAGCACGGCCTTCGATTCGGTCAGTCGCTGGCGGGCCGCGATGAGCCGCGCCGCGCGTTCCTCCACGCCCGCCTGTGCCGTGGCCAGCTCCACCGGCGCTCCTTTGCCCGCGTCGGTGTTTGTTTTCGCGTCGCTCGCCATTTTCGCGGCGATTTCCACACTCTGGCGCATGTATTCGACCTGACGCGTGGCGCCGTGAATATTCCAGTAGGCCAGCTCGGCTGAGGAGAGAGAAACCATGAGCTGGCGGCGAAACTCCTGCCATGCCTGCTCGGTTTCGCTGGCGGCGACCCGAATGGCTGCCGTCGCCGTCTTCGCGCCGGCGTCCTTCAGCAGGGGCTGCACGAAGGCGACGCCCGCGAACGTCACCACTTCCTTCTGCCCGGTGGCTCCGAATCCGCCCGTCGTGATTTGCTGGAGGTTGTTGCGGAATTCGCTGATGTTGGCGGTGAGGCTGAGTTTTCCACCGAGCGGGGTCAGGGTTTCCAGTGAAGTCGAGTAGAGATGGTTCTCCTCAATGAGCCGCGGAACGCCGCTGAGCTGGCGGCGCTGCTCCACCGTATTGGGGCGCGCGGTGTCTTCGTAGTTATACTCGGCGACGAGCAGGGGATCGAATGCGCCCTTCGCAGCCTCCTGCGTGCGGCGGCGGACTTCGTATTCGAGGATCTTAGACTGGATGGCCCAGTTGGCATCCAGCACGCGCTGCCGGAGTTCGCCGATGTTGCCGATAAAAACAGGGCCGGAAACTGGAGCCGCCTCACCATTACCCGCCTGCGCGAGGGGAACGACAGCAAGAGGAACGGCGAAAAGAGACAGGAGGGCGGGGATATTTTTCAGGGCCATGCGGACACTGGTAGCGGAGAACTGGGCAAGGTGACAAGCTTTTCCTTAGCCAGGCAGGCAATCCAGTTTTTGGGCCGCAACTCTCCGTATCATCGTGAAAACGCTGTCCGCGTCGTAGGGCTTGGGCAGAAAGTTCCTCCCCGGGACGAGTTCGCTGCCCTGCTGGAAGAGATCGGCGCTGTATCCACTGCTGTAAATAACGCGGAGGTCCGGGCATTCGTCGAGGAGTTGCCGCGCCAGATCATGGCCGGTCGCCCCGCCGGGCATGACGATGTCGGTCACAAGCAGGTCAATCTGCGCCTTGTGCTCGGACCACCGGGCGTAGCCCTCTCGGGCGTCGCCGGCTTCAATGACATGGCAGCCGCAGTGTTTGAGCAACTGCCGCATGATGCTGCGGACAGCCGGCTCGTCCTCCACGAGCAGCACGGTGAATTTCACACCGCCCGGGATGATGCTTTGCTGCCGGACGGGCTCGGTTTCCGTGCCGCAGACGGGCAGGTAGATAAAGAACGACGCACCCTTCCCTGGATCGCTAAAGACTTCGATCCAGCCCTCGTGCTGCTTCACGATGCCATAAACGCTCGCGAGACCCATGCCGGTACCCTTACCGACTTCCCTGGTGGTGAAAAACGGCTCGAAAATTCTTGAGCGCGTCGCCTCGTCCATGCCGTGGCCGGTGTCTGTAACACTGAAGCGCACGTATTTTCCCTCGCGCGCCTCTGGATTTTGCGCTGCGCGGCTGGCGGAGATTTCCACCAGGCCGGTGGCGATCCGCAACCGGCCGCCCAGAGGCATGGCATCCCGGGCATTGATCACCAGATTCGTCACTACCTGCTCCAGGCTCGGCACGTCAGCCAAGATCCGGGGCAGGCCGTCCTGGCATTCCCAGTCCACTTCGATTTGCGCCCCGATGAGCCGTTTCAGCATCGAGTTCTGCTGCTCGATGAGGGCATTGAGATCAGCAGGGACTGGCCGGAAGAGTTGCTTGCGGCTGAAGGCCAGCAACTGCCGCGTCAGCGTCGCGGCGCGCTCGGATGCAGCCAGCGTCTCGGAGAGGGCCTGGTGCGTGCATTCTGAAAACTCCTGCGTGGCGAGTTGCAGGCTGAGGTGCCCCTGAATGATGGTCAGGATGTTATTGAAGTCGTGGGCCACACCGGCGGCGAGCTGTCCGACAGCCTCCATCTTTTGCGCGTGCCGGAGGTGCTGCTCCAGCTCCATGCGCGCCGTGATGTTCTCCGCCATAATAATAAGGTGCGGCTGCCCTGCGATGGTGGTCGGCTGTGTGGAAATGAGCACCCGGCGCGGCTCGCCGGACTTGTGCTGCAGTTCACACTCGCGGGAGCGGAGCGGCTGTGGTTCACGCAGCGGTGTGAGCAGCCCTGTATGCTGGAGCACGGCGTGCGAGTGCGCGATGACCTCCTCTTTGGCGAATCCTGTGGCCGCACAGAATGCTTCATTCACATCCACGACCTGTCCGGTCGCAAAATTCAATATGGCTTGTGGCAGCGGCGCAGCGCGGAAGGCGGCGGCAAAGCGCTCTTCACTCTGCCGGAGTTCTGCGGTGCGCTGCTCCACCATGCGTTCCATGCCCTCCAGTTTCTGGCGTGCGCGCTCCACCTGCGGCCCGTCTCCATGGCTTGCTGGAGCAGCGAACGGTGAAGGGCCAACGCCGTCGGCAGGTGGCAAAAATGAGTGATCAGGCATGGACTTATCAGGGGAGGACATACGGGGACGAATCTCAGGGGGTTCAGGATACAGTCCTGTGCTGAGGTCGGGTGAACGCCATCAGTATGTAAAAACCATAAATAAGCAACCTTGTCGCTATGGTTTTTCAAGTATTCCTGTTCGGCTTCGGGAGACACAAGAGATATTGGTGCCGCTCGGGATTCCGATTGCCAGTCAGGGTGTGCCCGGCATCATCGCGACGCCTCGAATTTTCACCTCAATCCAACTCGACCCATGCCCGCTAAATCTGCCACTGCCTCTACCGCCGGAGAAGACCGTCTCGCCGCCGCCCGCGCCAAGAATCTCGACGCCGCTCTCCAGCAAATTCACAAAGACTTCGGAGAGGGCTCGATCATGCGCCTCGGCGAAAACCGGAAGATGGACATCGAAGTCATTCCGTCCGGGAACCTCCTCATTGACCGCGCACTCGGAGCCGGCGGCTTTCCCCGCGGACGGATCATGGAAGTCTTCGGACCGGAATCCTCCGGCAAGACTACCCTCACGCTCACTGTTATCGCTCAGGCTCAAAAACGCGGCGGACTCGCGGCGTTCATTGACGTCGAGCACGCCCTCGACCCCGAATACGCCAAGAAGCTCGGCGTGAAGCTCGATGACCTCCTCGTCTCGCAACCCAGCAGCGGTGAAGAGGCCCTGCGTATTTGCGAAACCCTCGTCCGTTCCAACGCCCTCGACGTCATCGTGCTCGACTCCGTCGCCGCATTGATAACCAAAGCCGAACTCGAAGGCGAAATCGGCGACAGCACCGTCGGCGCACAGGCCCGACTCATGAGCGCCGCGATGCGCAAGCTCACCGCCCTCATCGCCAAAGCCCGCACCGTCTGCATCTTCACCAACCAGATCCGTGAGAAGATCGGCGTCATGTTCGGCAATCCGGAAACCACTCCCGGCGGTCGCGCCCTCAAGTTCTTCTCCAGCATGAGAATTGACGTCCGCCGCATCGGCCAGATCAAAAACAGCGACGGCACCGTCACCGGCAGCCGCACCAAGATCAAAGTCGTGAAGAACAAAGTCGCCCCGCCATTCGGTGAGGCCGAGTTCGACATCATGTATGACGAAGGCGTCTCCAATACCGGCAGCCTCCTCGACCTGGCCCTCGAACAGGAAATCCTCCAAAAGCGCGGCTCCTGGATCAGCTACAAAGGCAGCCAGCTCGCCCAGGGACGCGACGCCGCCAAGGTCATCCTCAAAGGAGACGACGCGCTCTACAACGAGATCGAAGCCGCAGTGAAAGAAAAGCTAGGCATCAAGAGCGCCACCGCCGCCGGTCCGTCGAAGATCCCTGACGAACCGATCCGGGACGAAGTGTAGCCGCGTAAATCCTCGACGAAATGCCCGGCCTGGAGCCGGACGGCCTCCGTGCCCGCATGACCTGCGCCCGCCGCCGGGTGGACCACACCCTGCTGGCCGCATGAGGATTTGAAAATACGCAGAGAAAATCTTGACGCCTCCCTGCCCAGTGAGTTAAATCCCGCCCATGTTCACCTGCTCCGACATTGCTGCTCCACCACTCGCTCATGGGCGTCGGAGCGTCGGCGCGACTCCTCGCAGGCCCAGACTTCCCGCCGGGAGATTGCAGGAGCAGGGCAGGGGAGTCACCGGCGCACCCCGCGGGGTATTTTCCAAACCCCAGAGGGTATTCCCAAGACCCCCCGGAGTCTGCTCAAAACCCCCCGGGGTATCCTTCAAACCCCTTGGGGTTTCCGCAAACCCCCCCGGGATTTCCTCCAAACCCCTCGGAGTTTCCGCAAAACCCCTCGGGGTTTTCCCAAAACCCCCGCTTTTTTCCCTGAAAAACCACGGGGCAGCCGATTTTTATTAAACAACCATAAAAACAACAAACCAAATACCCCTATGGACTGGATCCCCGACGAAGAAGCCCCGCACGACGCGCAGCTCAACAAATACCTCACCTACGCCAACGCCAACACCGCCAATCTCGGCATCACCGTGGCGAAGATGATCGCGCTCAACGCCGCCAACACCCTCTATATAGCCAAGCGCGACGCCCGCAGAGCCTACGAAAACCAGGCCACCGGCATCTACCAGGCCTTTCGCGACGCCAAAGAAGCCCTCCACGCCCTCTGGCGCATCCAGG
>JANOZA010000728.1:0-25072 GCA_031429155.1 Verrucomicrobiota bacterium
TGAACACCTCAATGACGCCCGGCAGCCCTGAGGAGAACTTCTCTGAAGCCGGCAATTTCAGACCGGGTTTTCTAGTTGCACCGCCAGAGCGGGCGTATTAGACATCGCGCCCGTTTCCCGGCTGACGCCTGACAAATTGGCGACAGTCAACCACTCACCCCGAAGACCACCGCCGATCCCCCCGGCCCCACCTCCCTCCTGCGATGCCCAGCAAAGCAAAATCAAAACCCGTCAAGGCAGCGAAAAAGCCCGCCAAAGCAGCTGCCACAAAATCTGCTCCAAAGAAGGCTGCGCCGAAGAAGGCTGCGCCAGCGAAGAGCAAACCCGCAGCGAAGAAGCCCGTGCCTAAAGCCACAAAGCCGACAAAGCCGGCCAAGTCAGCCTCCCGCACCACGAAACCGGCTCCCAAGTCCAAATCAAAGACCGTCGAGAAGAAAGTCGCAGCGGTAGTGAAGAAGAAATCGGTATCGGCCAGTTCATCGAACGGCAGCGCAGCCTCCATCCGCCGCACCAGGGGCAAGGACAACACCGTGAAGCCTGGCATCAACTTCCGGACTCCGGGACGCCCCGCAGCGCCCATCGAGAAGTGGACTCCCCCGCCGGAGATGGCCAAAGGCGCGTTCAATAAGAAGCAGCATCAACGCCTCCTCGAACTCAAGGATTCTCTCGTAGATAGCATGGATAACATGGCGGAGGACACGATCCGCTCCCGCGCTGAAGGCAGCGAGGCTTCCGCCTTTGGCATGCACACCGCTGATGCCGGAAGCGACGCCTATGACCGCGATTTCGCGCTGAGCCTCCTCAGCAAGGAACAGGACGCACTTTATGAGATAGATGAAGCGCTCAAGCGCCTCAAGGCCGGCACCTACGGCATCTGTGAAATGTGCTCCAAATCCATTCCCCAGGCGCGCCTCGAAGCCCTGCCTTTTGCCCGGTTCACCATCGAGTGTCAGGGCGAGTACGAACGCGACGTGGGCCCCGGCGGCAACCGCCGCCAGGTGCGATCCCTCTTCGGCCTCATGGGTGACGAAGATGAGGAAGAAGAAGGCGAGGAAAAGGAAACTGTTGACAAGTCCGACGACTAAGACACACTCGCGCCCCTTCCAATCCCGACACTTTTTTAGCCATGCCCCGCGAAATTATCATCATTGAATGCACCGAGGCTCGCGCCGCCGGTCTTCCTCCCTCCCGTTACGTCACTACACGCAACAAGAAGAGCGTCCGCACCCCGGGACGTCTCGAAAAAGTAAAGTTCAACGCCTTCATGAAGAAGCGGACACTCCATCGCGAAATCCGCTAATCACCGGCCCCGCCCATTCACATGCAGCCCAAGACCACTCAGCGCCTCATCAATTTCCGGAAGTCCAACAAGCGGATGCCACGCCGCCGTTATGACATCCGGGTGGACAAAGTGAACTACAAGGAGCCCGAGTACCTTGCCAAGTTCACCACGGAAACCGGCAAGATCCTGCCGCGCCGCCTCACCGGCCTCTCCGCCTGGCTGCACCGCAAGGTCACCCGCGAGATCAAACACTCGCGCGCCGTCAACCTCGCTCCCTGAGCCCGTCGCGCCCGCACTTCTCTCTGAATTCATCAGGGGCGTATTCATCATACGCCCCTGACTTGTTTTATGGCCTCCCTTTCTGACACCCAAAGCGAGCGCGACCTGCGCAACATCCCCATCACGCGCACTGGTGTATGCGACCTCCGCTATCCGGTCACTGTCGTGCGGCCGGACGGCACCACTTTTGGCGCTGCATGTGACGCCGCACTCACCGCCAGCCTCGCAGGATCGCACCGCGGCACGCACATGAGCCGTTTTGTCGAGGAACTTCATGCCGCGCATCAGTCCGTCAGTCCTGCCGGTGTCATCGCACTCGCCCGCAAACTGCGGGCACGGCTCAAAGCAGCGGAAGCCACTGCTGAGATTACACTGCCGTGGTTCATCGAGAAAAAATCACCCGTCACCGGAGGCTCGGCTTTTCTCGACTACACCGTCACCTGGAAAGCCGCCGTCAGCGCCCGCGGCGTACGACTGCAAACGACCGTCCGCGTTCCGCTCGGCACGCTTTGTCCCTGCTCCAAAGCCATCAGTGACCGGGGCGCGCACAATCAGCGCGGCCACGCCACCGTCACCGTGGAAACCGCCGCACCCTTCTGGCCTGACAAACTCATTGCCCTCATCGAAGCCGCCGCCAGTTGCGAACTCTACCCGCTCCTCAAACGCCCTGACGAGAAATTTGTCACAGAGCGGGCTTTCGACCGGCCCGTATTCGTCGAAGACCTGGTTCGCGACATCGCCATCGGACTGCGTGCGCTGAAGGGTCTGCGCGGTTATCGTATCGAAGCGGTGAACCTGGAATCCATCCACAGCCACAACGCCTGCGCACTCATTGATGAGTTGAAGCCGCTGGCGTGACCGCCGGGCTCCGCCACGCGCTGCGCAGCAGGCGGATGAAATTTCCTGACCCGATGCCGGCGATCTCGTTATCAGAATAGCCGCGCGCGGCGAGCAACGCGGACACCTTCGTCAGGTCCGCAATCGTATCGATATCCTGCGGCGTCTGCTCGGTGCCGAAAGCCCCGTCTAGATCGCTGCCGATCCCAACGTGGTTCGCGTTGCCGGCGAGTTGGCAGACGTGATCCATGTGATCAACGAAATGACTGAGCATGACCCCGCTGCTCTGGGGAGTCGTTTGCCGGCGCACCCAGCCGGGCACAAGCATCCAAGCATCCAGCGCGCTGCCGATCACTGCGCCGCGACTGATGAGGGCGAGGAGTTGTTCATCGCTGAACTGCCGCATGTGCGGCACCAGCGCGCGGCAGTTTTGATGACTCGCCCACACCGGGCCTTCGTGGATTTCGAGCGCCTGCCAAAAGCACTCATCACAGAGGTGCGTCACGTCGAGGATGAGGCCAAGCCGCGAAATCTCACGCAGCAATTCTTTTCCGGCAGGGGGAAATCCGCCATCCGCATCGGTGCCAAATGCATACACTCCCGGCCCGTAATGCGCCGGCCCTATCGCCCGCAGTCCCTGCTCCCATGCCCGCTCCAAATGCTGAGGCGACAGCAGGGAGTCCGCGCCTTCGAGCGAGAGAATGTAACCAACGGGGAGATTGTGCCCGGAGTCCGGTGATGCCGGTTCATTCCACAGTTTCAAGTGCCGCTCCAGCCCTGCCGCATCCCGGATCATCACCATTTCGCCCGCCTCCTCCATCGCACGATACCATGCGAGCTGCCCCTGCGTCATCGCATACGCCTGTGCCTGCGAACGCCAGCCAAACACCGGGCTCCAGGCATCGTGCTCCACCCGCGCGAGTTGCGTCGCTACGCACAGCCCGATGCCTGCACGGCGCATTTCCGGGAGCGACACCGTGCCACGCCCGCGGTCCGGCTTATCGGTTTGACCAGCCTCACGGCCGCGCAGCTCGGCGATGGGTTGGGTGAGGTCGCGATTCCACTCGATGGCATTCATCGCGAGGTCGAGGTGCGCGTCAAAAATCAAGCTCATGGGCGCGGATAATGCCGCGCCCGTTGCATCGCGCCAGTGAGGCTTCGGCTCACTTGCGCCCTGCCAATCCGGGTGAACAGTTGCGCCAGCCGCCCCATGAGTCCCCGCCTCTTCTCATTCCTCCTCTGCCTCGTGCTTCCTTCTGCAGCCTCCGCGCAGGCTCCCGGGCCCGCGGCGCGATACATTGACGATGAAAAACAGGCCGAAGCTCTGGAAAAAGCGGTGCTCAAACTGGCCGAGGACAGCAAAGCCACTCGCGGCAAAGAACTTCTCGGCCAGATGAACCGTAAGTCCTGCGGCATCGCCCCTGCGGCACCCAGCGCTCCGGTGCTGCAGCCGGAGGAAATCTACACCGGATGCAGCGGAGGGGTGGCCGCGATCAGTTCAGCGTGGAAAGCCGACGACGGCGACGGCTGGCAGGCGGGCGAACCCGCCACCGCATGGGTGCTCACACCCGACGGCGTCATGGTTACCAACCACCACGTATTCCTCGAAGCTGAGAAGGAGGAAGTCTTCGGCGTCATGCTCAACGATGGCCGGTTCTTTCCGGTCACCGAAATCCTCGCAGCCGACAGCCTCAACGATGTTGTCATCTTCAAGGTTCACGCCAAAGGCCTTCAACCGCTCGCACTCGGCGTGAACGAAGCCGTCGGGAAGAAGGTCTGCGTCATCAGCCATCCGGACCGCCAGTTCTACACTTTCACGCAGGGCCAGATCACCCGCTACACCCTGCAGCGCGACGAAGAAAAAGCTCCGCCGGTGAAATACATGTGTATCACCGCCGACTATGCCCGCGGCAGCAGCGGCGGGCCTGTGCTCAACGATCATGGCGCCGTCGTCGGCATGGTGTGCAGCACCCGCACGACGTATTACGGAGAAAAGGACAAGGATCAGGACGACGACGTCCAGATGGTGGTGAAATTCTGCATCCCCGGCGAATCCATCCGCGCGCTGCTGAAAGCAACCCCCGTCCCGCCCCCCGTCCCGAACGAGGCCCCGCCAAAAGCGCTGCCGGCCGAGACAGTTCCTGCTGTGACTGGCGATGCGCCGCCGAAAGCTGAACCAGTCCCCGAGCCGGAGTAGTGACGGATGCCATCCGCATCCGCATAAACGGTATGGACGCACGGCTTGAAACCACCCGATACTCCAGACTGCCATGAAACGACTCCTTCGCTTTGCCCTGCTGACCATATTCGTCTCCGTCGCCTCCGGACGCACATTCACGAATACGAAGGGCCAGTCCTTTGAGGGCACCCTGGTCTCCGTGGACGGCACCTCCGCGGACGTTGTGAGTGCGGACGGCAAGAAATTCAAAGTGCCCCTCGCGGGCATGAGCGCAGAGGATCAAAAATTCTGCGCCGACTGGCGGGCGGCCAATCCGGTGATAAAACTGACGGTGAAGGCCGCGGCCATCACCGCCAAAGGCACTCGCCAGACCGACAACGACAGCAGCCGCTCCGGCTCTTCCACTTCCAGCACTTCCGTGACCTCCCGCACCCGCACCCTCAACGAGGGCTATCGCATTACCGTGGGCAACTGGAGCAGCGATCCCGGGGCCAAACTCAACGGACTGAAGGTGGAGTATGCCATCGTCGTCGGCTTCATGGACACGACCGCCAAAGACAAGCGCGGCGTGAAGGAGGTGGTGAGGGGATCCGCAGACCTGCCGGAACTCACCGGCACCAAGCCGCAGTTCGTGGACACAAAAACCGTCAAGACCGGCCAAACCGCCGCTCTCGCCTCCCAGAGCGTCAAGGACTCGAACGGCGACAATTCCACCGCCTACTCCGGAGCATTGTATCGCGAGAGCATGGACGGAATTTACCTCGTCGTGAAACACAGGGGCCGTATCGTAGCCACCCACAGCATCGGAAGGGTTCCAAAAGAGTTGCCGATGGAGATGGCGAAGTAGCCATCGCCGGAAACCCCTCATTCACCCAAGTCAAAAAAAACAGTTTCGCGCCGCGAAAGACGGGATAATCATCGGCCCCTAATTACTCCGCCGGCTCCCTGCCCGGGCGGTCAACCACCAACTACACAAGGAGGCTGCTTTGGACCTCAAAGAGATCAGACAAATTATCGAACTGATGAAACGCAACGACCTGTCGTTGTTTCATCTTGAACGCGAAGGCTTCAAAATCAAACTTCGGAAGGGGGTGGACTTCGATGCCATGCCGGCTCCGGCGACTGCTCAAGCGGCGCAGGCTGCACCCGCAGCGGCACTGCCGGCGGCTCCCACCCCGACGGAGACCACCGCGGCAGCTACAGGCACCTATATACATTCGCCCATGGTTGGAACATTCTACCGCTCCTCCGGCCCCGGCGAAAAAACCTTTGCCAGCGTGGGCGACTCCGTGGACGAAAACACCACCGTCTGCATCATCGAGGCCATGAAGGTGATGAACGAAATCAAAGCGGAGAAGAAGGGGATCATCACGCGCGTCATGGTTGAGGACGCGACACCGGTTCAATTCGACAGCCCGCTATTCGAGATTCAGCCGGCCTGATTCCACTCCGCATGTTCAACAAAATCCTGATCGCCAACCGCGGAGAGATCGCCCTGCGCGTCATCCGGGCCTGCAAGGAACTCGGAGTGCGCACCGTCGCGGTCTATTCCAAGGCCGACGAGAAATCCATGCACGTGCAGCTCGCCGATGACGCCATCTGCATCGGCCCGGGCCCCAGCAGCCAGAGCTACCTCATGGTGGACCGCATCATCGCCGCGGCGGAGATCGCCAACGTGGACGCCATTCACCCGGGCTACGGCTTCCTCTCGGAGAACGCGAGATTCGCCCGCATCTGCGAAAGCTGTAAGATCAAATTCATCGGCCCCAGCGCCGAAGTTATCGAAATGATGGGCGACAAGAACACCGCCCGGGCCACCGCGAAGAAATACAAACTTCCCATCACCCCTGGAACCGACGGTATCGTAAAGACTGATCGCGAGGCCCTGGAGGCTGCTGCGGCTCTCGGCTATCCCGTAATGATCAAAGCCACCGCCGGCGGCGGCGGGCGCGGCATGAGGCCGGTCCACAACGAGGCGGCCATGGCCTCGGCCTTTTCCAGTGCCCGTGCAGAGGCAGAAAAATGCTTCGGCAACGGCGACATGTACATGGAGAAGTTGATCCTGAATCCTCACCACATTGAGATTCAAGTCATGGGCGACTCGAAGGGCAACGTCGTGCATCTTGGCGAGCGTGACTGTTCGCTGCAGCGGCGGAATCAGAAGATCATCGAAGAATGTCCTTCCCCGTTCATCAGCGAGCGCCTGCGCAAGAAGATGGGTGCCGCGAGCGTGAAGCTCTGTGAAGAAATCGGCTACGTGAATGCCGGAACCATCGAGTTCCTGGTGGATGAAGAGGAGAACTACTACTTCATGGAGATGAACACGCGTATCCAGGTGGAGCATCCGGTCACGGAGGAAGTCTATGGATGCGACCTTATCAAGGAGCAGATCCGTGTGGCCGCCGGCCAGCCACTGTCCGAACATGTCCGCAAGAGCGCCCCGCGCTGCTTCGCCATCGAGTGTCGCATCAACGCCGAGGATCCCTACAATAATTTCGCCCCCAGCCCCGGCAAAATCACGAACTACTACACGCCAGGAGGCCGCGGAGTGCGCATAGACAGCCACATCTATGCCGGCTACGAAGTGCCGCCCTATTACGACAGCATGATCGCCAAGCTCATCGTCACCGGAGCCACGCGGGAAATCGCCATCGCCCGGATGAAGCGCGCGCTCAACGAATTCAAAATCGAAGGCATCAAGACCACTATCCCGTTTCAGCAATCCATCCTGAATAACAGCGACTTTAAGAGCGGCAAATACAACATCGGCTGGGTCGAACAGTTCCTCCAGAAACAGCCTAAAATCTGATACCGCGGTCATTGCCCCGAGGCGGTTGATGCATTACAAATTGCGGCAAGTCCGCCTCCCTCTTCCATGTCGCAATACACGGTCATCTGCCACCGCTGCGGAAAGTCCACCTTCGTGGATCTGTCCCGGACGCTGTCCGATCAGCGATGCCGGGCCTGCCGCGGATTCCTCCAGGGTGTGGACGTCAGCGTCGGGGACAAACGTGCCGAAAAGCACCGCAAGCTCGTCGTCAGAATGGCCGGAGAAGGCGGCCGCGAACCGGAGTGGCAAGACCAGGATGTCGCCGTTATTCCCATCAGACAACGATGGCCCCGGTTTTTCCGCTGGGTCATCGTGGGCGGTCTCGCCTGTTTCCTCTCTGCCATCGGTTACGCAGCCCTGCAGAAATTCCGCAGCACTCTCGGAGGACACCGCGAACTCACCGGTCAGTTGCAACCCGACAAGATAGATGTGCGCCTCACCCAGGAGTGGCGGAGCAAGGCAACAGCCCTCGCGAAAAAGGCGATCGCAGCCAAATCCATTGAGGAACTTCTTCCGATGCTTTTCCATCCGGAAGTTAGCGATGACGTCATTCGCCGCTACTACGCCTCGGAAGAGTCACTGCCACTGGGCAAGGACTTGCAGGAGGATTACGTCTTTCCTGATGGAGCCGCCGAGGAATACGCGGTCGCTTTCCCTTTCACCGATACCGCTGATCGAAGTCGCGCCTTTGTCGTCGTGGAAAAGCCAGGGGGCTTCATGCTCGACTGGCCAAGCCTCGTCGGCCTCGGAGAGATGCCCGTAAAGCAGTACGTCAAAACGATGCCTTCACAGGTAGTCGTGCTGCGCGCCCGTGCAAGGATTGGACACTATTACAACAACTTCTTCGCCGACAGTGCGAAGTGGCTCTCCATAAGGCTCTCTGATGTCACCGATGACAGCGTATTTCACGGCTACGCGGATCGTTCGCTCAATTTCGCAGGCTACATGGAGTCAACTTTCCCAAACCCCGAGATGGGAAAGAATTTCGCCGACAAGCCGGTCATCGTCATCCTGAAGCACCCTTCCGGAAATGTGCAGTCAGACCAGACTCAAATCATCGGTCTGTTCGCGGTCACCTGGTATCTCCCGGGCGGACTTAAGGACGTCATTGAGCAGGCGCGGAAAGAGGAAGTCGTGCGCAGCGGCACGCAGGTTCCGGAGGAGGAGAAAAAGGAATCGGACGCCCCTCCCTCCCCTGACGAGCCTCCACGCAAAGCTCCTCCGGCTGAGACTCCCCCTGCCCCCCCGACACCTGGCTCCAAGCCATGAAAGCCGGATTTCTCGACAAGCTCCTCACCAAACTGGATCGCCTGCCGGCGGAGGAGATGCAGGGGTTTCTCCTCCGGCTCGTCCGCGAGAAGGGATTCTTCGAGCAGGTCTTCGAAGCCCTGGAAGAAGGCGTCATCGTCTGCGAGCCCGCCTGCGTCATCACTTTCATCAACCGGGCCGCCTGCAAATTCTTCGGCCTCGACGCCACCGAAGCGACCGGCAAGCCGCTCGAGGAAGCCGTCCGCGGATTCCACTGGCCCGCTCAACGCAGCCGTCGAGATACCGTCAGCCGTGACATGGAGGTTTTTTACCCCGAACACCGCTTCCTTAATTTCTACCTTCGCCCCATAGACGACGGTGAGATCGCCAGCCCTGAGGTCGGCTACGTCATGCTCGTCCGCGACCTCACGCAGACGCGCCGCATGGCGGAGGAGCACATCGAAAGCGAGCGGCTCAACGCCCTTACCATGATGGCCGCCGGCGTCGCACACGAAATTGGCAATCCGCTGAATTCGCTGAACATTCACCTCCAGGTTCTGGAGAAGAAGCTCAAGAAAGCGGACTCGACACTCTACGGGACCGTCAGGGAACAGTTTGATGTCGCTCGCAGTGAGATCCAGCGACTGGACTTCATCGTTGAGCAGTTTCTCCGCGCCATCCGCCCTGCCAAACCCGTCTTTGAAATGACGGAACTGAACAAGATCATCGAAAGCGCCGTAAACTTCCTGGCACCGGAGCTCAAGGACCGCCGCATCACCACCCGCCTCCAACTTCACGACGCGCTGCCGCTCCTGCGCCTGGATCCCAACCAGCTCACACAGGCATTCTACAATCTGATCAAGAACGCAGTCCAGGCCATGGGCACCGGTGGCAGCCTCACCATTCGCAGTGACCTTTCCGAATACGACGCCGTCATCAGCTTTGAGGATACCGGGCGCGGCATGTCCCCGGAGACAGTCGCCTCCATGCATGATGCATGGTTCACCACGCGTAAGACCGGCGTGGGCCTCGGGATGCTGATCGTCCGCCGCATTGTTCGCGAGCACGGGGGCGAACTCAGTATCGAGAGCAGTGAAGGAAAAGGCACTCGTGTCACGCTCACTCTCCCGCGGGGGCCCCGGCCAGTCCGCTTTCTGGAAAGCGGTGACGCTCCTTCAAAGCCGGCGGCACAGGGAGTCATTGACGTCTGAGTAAGACGGGCTGCCCCCAGGCACTTCGTCATGCCTATTGTCCTTGATATCGCCCGCCGCGCGGCCCGTTGATCCAGCGCGACGCAGATTCAATCATCGCCCTCGGATCAGGACGTGCCGCAGTCCACCCAAGAACCTCGCGGGCTCGAGACGGATCAGCCACCAGCACCGGCGGATCGCCAGGGCGACGCGGGCCATAAGTGTGGGGAACAGCGCGGCCAGTCACAGCGGCTGCGAGGCCGATGATTTCCTTCACACTCACGCCTTTTCCAGTGCCGAGATTGCACGCCACCGAATCTCCGCCGCCACGCAGAAAAGCCAGCGCCCGGATATGAGCATCCGCGAGATCGAGAACGTGAATGTAGTCTCGAACGCAGGTGCCGTCGGGCGTCGGATAATCGTTCCCGAATACCGTGAGAGGCGGTGCCGTGCCGGCCACGGCCATCAATATCCTCGGAATAAGATGCGACTCCGGCGTGTGATCTTCACCAATCAGGGCATCATCCGAGCATCCCCCTGCATTGAAATAGCGCAGCGTCACCTGCCGCAAGCCCCATGCGGTACTGCAGTCTGCGAGTACCCGCTCGAGCACTAACTTGCTGGCACCATAAGGATTGATAGGAACCTGTGGGTGGCTCTCGTCCATCGGGGTATGCAGCGGATTGCCATAGGTAGCCGCGGTGGATGAGAAGATAAACTTCTTCACACCGTTGCGGCGCATGGCATCGAGGAGCACCAGAGGTGCGGCCACATTGTTGCGGTAGTATTTCAGAGGCTCCACCACCGACTCACCCACCAATGAAAAAGCAGCAAAGTGCAGCACCGCCTCAATGTCCCTGTCCCTGATTAGCCACTCCACCGTCGCGGAATCATTCAGGTCTGTTTCTACCAGTTCCACTCCGGGCACGATCGCATCCCGGTGCCCCAGGCACAGGCTGTCGAGTACGATAACACGCTCGCCGCGCTCCACGAGAAGTCGCGTAACATGAGAACCAATATATCCGGCGCCGCCGGTGACCAGGAGAGCCATGGGGAAATTGCTCTCAAATGCGCGGGCAGGGGCCCGGCATCAAACGGTTATAATGCGACTGCACCCGACTGAGAAATTGCGCCCATTTCTTGCCGGGGCGACCGTTTTCGAGGAGGAAGTGCGGGCAGTTTTTGTGTTCCGGGTGCTGACCGCGACGCGGCCAGTGGTAATGGGGCACCACATTGCGCAGGGGGATGTTGTGCTCATACATCAGGTAAGCTGCGAGTTTGGCGGTGCGGTCCAGAGTGGCGCCGAGATTGTTGCCACGGTGCTCGCACATTTCGATGCCGACGGAGTAGTTGTTGCCGGGCCCGTCAAAGTCGGCGTGCTCGCCCTGCTCGTTTGTCGGCAGATGCTGGATCGCCAAATTGTCCTGCACGGTGAAGTGCCAGGTGAGAAATCCAATACGGTTCCCGCCGGGGCGTTTGTGCGCGCGCAACTTCCCGTTCCGCAGCGCGGAGGCATGGGCGAACGCATCGCCCGTGTAATTCTCGGTGGCGTGGATCGTGATGTAGCGCGGATTCATGGGCCGGTGATACCTCCGCCCATACGTTCCTTTGGGGATCAGTCGGGGCACAAGGTTCACTTCCTGCTGCAACAACTGCAGCGGCGTGATTTTCCCGGAGGTCGCTGACGGTGGCGCAGGCTGCCATGACGGAGGCGCTGGCGAAGAACAGGCCGCGAGCAGCAGAGCACAGAGAAACAGGAGTAAGGTGGAGGCGCGCATGTTCTTCCGGCTACTCGAATGTGAGAGGAAGATCAAGTTTTGATCTTTCCGCGCCGGCAGGTCGTCTCAAATCATTCGCAGCATCTGCTTCAATCAACAATTTGACATTCCAGAAACCATCCGCACTTTCAGGCATTGATTCCTCACGACCAGCATGGCTATCAGGCTCGAAAAAGCGATCATCCGCGGTGAAATCTCGAATGAGACACCGGGCTTCGTCACCGGTCGCATCTGGCTCCTCGGCCAGACCGCGCCATTGGTGCTGAACCTCCGCGGCAACTGTCTGCGAGACATCGCGGGCTGCACCCTCGTGTTCATCAACCCCCAACCGCGACGCGAACCGATGCTCGACATCATGGGCGCCGTTCAGGACGGGCCCGTGGGTGACATGACCGCCAGCCGCAAGTCACGCATGCCCACCGTGGATGACGATGAACTCCTCCACCTGCTCGAAAACCGCCTGCCCGTTCCCACCCGCCTCGCGAATTGCCTATACCTGGAATGGTTCAGCGATGCCAACGGCCGGATTGTCATCGAGACGAGTGATTTCAACCTCCAGATCGGCGCACCCGCGTGGGCAATGACGGCGGAGGAGGAAACGGTCCAGACTCTGGAGAATCAGGTGAATTTTCACGACTACCTGGACGGCATCACCGGCATGGAAACCGGCGAAGATGACGACGACGAATCGTTCGAGGAGGAAGAGGAAGACGACGACAAATTCGGCAACAGCATCGGCGAGGGTGATGCCGATTCTTCAAATGACACACCTCTCAACGAATTTGAGTGGGAACAGGAACTCCGCGACGCCGACCGCCGGGCAGAGGCCTATCAGGAAGCCTTTGATCGCTACCGCGACCACCCGGATCGTGAGCGCCTCATTGCAGAGGCTATGGGCTGGGATCCCGACGAATTGGACGAACTCACCGACGAACTCTCCGAGGTCTCCAGCAACATGCTGCCGGATGACGCCCACTCGCTCTTTGAGAATGCCAGCAGCCTCACAGACGACAATGAGGACGATCACCATCCGCTCAGCCGCCGTGCGATGAGTTTCGCGCTGCGTCTTCAGGACGAAGCCGAGACCCGCGGCCTGCTCCAGCCGGATGCCGTGCGCGACAGTCCGGTTCTCACCGTCATCGTCAGTATCATCGCTCTCGGCGGCAAACTCGCTGCGGCCCTCGATCCCATGATCGAGGGCCTTGAGCCTGAGCCCGGCTTCGTCATTGCCATGCTCAAGCGCGCTCAGGTGCCGCTCAACGAAGCCCTTCACGCGCTGGGCTCCATAGACATGCGACAACTCACCCGCGACACCCGCACATGGATCACCGGCGTGCGCGACGAACTCTTCGCGCTCCGCAATGACATCCTCGATGTGATGAAGGAACTGCGGATGCGCCAGTGACCGCGCCCATGCTGCGCACCGACGATTTCGATTTCCCGCTGCCGCCGGAACTCATCGCCAGCCGGCCCCTCGCCCGCCGCGACGACTCGCGCCTCATGCTCGTGGACCGCGCCCGTGGCACTGTGGAGCACCGGGCGTTTCGCGACTTCCCTCAGTTCCTTCGCGTGGACGATCTCGTCGTCCTCAACAACGTCCGCGTCGCCCGCGCCCGCTTCTTCTCCGCCGATGGCCGCGCGGAAATCCTCCGCCTCAATGCCGTCACTCCCCTGCACTGGCAATGTATGGTGCGGCCCGGCAAACGATTCCGCGAAGGCCACACCTTCCACGTTGGTGACGCCACCGGCACCGTCACCGCATCGCTCGAAGACGGCACGCGCCTCATTCTCTGGGACCATGCGCCGGATGAACAGCAGCACGGCCATCTTCCCCTGCCGCCCTACATGCACCGCGACGACGATGCCGAAGACAACGAGCGCTACCAGACTGTCTATGCCCGCGCCGATCGCAGTGACGCCATCGCAGCGCCGACTGCCGGACTTCACTTCACGCCGGAAATTCTCGCCGGACTGCCGCATTCGTTCATCACGCTCCACGTCGGCCCCGGCACCTTCCTGCCGGTGAAAGCCGAACTCATCGCCGACCACGTCATGCATTCCGAGCGTTACGAGATCGAACCCGCCGCTGCGGAGAAAATCGAAAGCGCCGCCCGCCGCATCGCCGTCGGCACCACCGTCGCGCGCGTCCTCGAACACTGCGCCCTCACCCACGACCGCGTCACGGCGCACGCCGGCGAGACGAGCATCTTCATTCACCCCGGATTCCAGTTCCGGCGTGTGGACGCGCTGCTCACAAACTTCCACCTGCCAAAGTCCACCCTCTTCATGCTCGTCTGCGCCCTCGGTGGCCCCGACCTTCTCAAGCACGCCTACGCCGAAGCCGTCCGCGAACGCTATCGCTTCTACAGCTACGGCGACTGCATGATGATCGTATAACCAGGCCGCGGGGAGAAACCGCGCCCCGGCCACAAGAGTGTTGAGAACCTCAAAGACCCGGGTAGTGTCGGCCCCGTCCTATCCACCAACTCACCAACCAAACCAACTCCATGAACCATTATCAGTCCCCCTCCGCGGTCATTGATCTCCCGGAAACCGATCGCGCCACCTTCATCCGGCGTACCTACGGCCACCTGGCCGGAGCGCTGCTCGTCTTCGGCCTGCTGGAGTATGTGTTCCTCACCTCGGGTTTTGCCAAAACCCTCGCCTCCGTCATGCTCGGCGGACGCTGGTCATGGCTCATCGTCCTCGGTGCCTTCATGCTGGTTTCCTTTGTCGCCCAAAAGTGGGCCACCTCTGCCGTCAGCCGCAGCACGCAATACGCCGGTCTCGGTCTCTACATCGTCGCCGAAGCCATCATCTTCGCCCCGCTCCTGCTCATAGCCACCACCGTGGATGTGATGATCCTTCCCAAAGCCGCGCTTATCACCACCGGCCTGTTCCTCGGCCTCACATGGGTCGCGTTCACCACGAAAAAGGACTTCAGCTTCATGAGCGGCATGTTGAAAATCGGCGGCCTCATCGCCCTCGGCACCATCGTCGCCAGCATCGTCTTCGGCTTCAATCTCGGGATCATCTTCTCCAGTCTCATGGTCCTCCTGCTCGCCGGCACGATCCTCTATCAGACCTCCAACGTCCTCCTTCACTACCACACCACGCAGGACGTCGCCGCCTCGCTCGCTCTGTTCGCCAGCTTCGTCACCCTGCTCTGGTACGTCATCCGCATCCTGATCAGCCTCTCGAATAATCGCTGAGCGGGCGGCGTCCGCGGCAGGGTCAGTGATCAGTGATCGGTATTCAGTGATCGGTATGCAGTATTCCGGATCGGTATTCGGTAATCAGTGGTCCATGCGAGCCTCCTGCCGAAAACCGATTACTGATCACTGATAACTTTCTTCCCCGCCTGCTCCCCGCGCACGCATGACGCTCACCTCCCCCCTCACCCCCGCCCTCCTTCGCGAGTGCCATGCGAGGGCGCGGGGGTGGGCGGGAATGTTCCGACTGCCGCTGCGGCAGCGCGTGTGGCGCGGCGGCAGCGGGGACTTCATGGGGCGCGGCACTGGCGCGTCGCTCGACTTTCAGGACCACCGCGCCTACGCGCCTGGTGACGACCCGCGGCACATCAACTGGCAGGCCTACGCGCGCACCGGTCAGTATTCCATGAAGCTCTTCCGCGAGGAAGTCAGGCCGCTCATTGACATCGTGCTCGACGTCTCGCCGAGCATGTTTTTCACGCCGGAAAAAACCGTCAGGGCCGTCGAGCTTTTCTACTTCGCCGTGGAAGGCGCGATGCGCGCCGGCACTACCCCTCACATCACCGCCGTCTGCGGCGCATGGCAACGCGTGCTGCCCGCAGACGCCATGCTCAGTCACCGCTGGATAGAGGAAATGCCCGCCGGCCCGCAATCCGCCGCCGCGCCCCCCGACCTCGCCCGCGTCCCCCTTCGCGCCCAATCCCTCCGCATCCTCGTGAGCGATCTCCTCTTTCCAGGCGAACCGCAGCACTTCACCTCCGCCCTCAGCGCTCGCCAGGGACGCCCCGTCGTCCTCGCCCCGTTTTGTAAGGCCGAGAGCGATCCCGACTGGGACGGCAACATGGAATTCATCGAGGCCGAGGAACAATCGCACCACCCGCGCCGCATCGAGCCTGCGCTGCTCCGGCGTTATCGCGACGCCTACTCGCGGCACTTTGATCTATGGAAAGCCGCCGCCCAACGCCACGGCCTCGCCCTTGCCCGAGTCCCCTGCGAACTCCCCTTCCCCGCCGCCCTCCAACTCGAAGCCCTCCGCAACGGCGCCGTCGAACCATGGGCGTGACCCCGGACGACACCCCGTCACGCCGACGGATTCCCCTCGCCCCCCTGATTGCGCCGTCATTAAAACCCAGCGCCGGAGGAGCCTCCATGGACGCGCCGTCCGCCGTGCCGAGCGCCGCAGGAGCCTCCCGCACCGCTCCGTCCGCCGTGCCGGCCACTGGCGGAGCCTCCTCCACCCCTCCGTCCGCCGTGCCGACCACTGGAGGAGCCTCCTCCCCCCCTCCGTCCGCCGTACCGACCGCTGGAGGAGCCTCCTGCACCCCTCCGTCCGCCGTACCGACCGCTCAGGGAGCCTCCTCCACCGCTCCGTTCGCGACCTTTTTCGGGCCGGCTTCGGGAAATCACTCTTCGCCGCCCCTGCGGCATGGGCATTCTCCCGTCGCAAAAACCACTCACCCGGCCCCTTTGGAAGGTGCGACAAACAGGAAGTGGTGACCTCTCGCATCTGCGGAATCGCGAACATCGGGCATGACTGAATCCGGCGCACGATGTAAGGAGCGCGGGCCTTTCGTCCCTCACCCATAGACTGCCGCATCAACCCGCCATGCCCGTCCCCCTTCTACTCGCTGCCGCACTAAGCTTTGGGAACCCCCTTGGGTTTCTCGCCCTGATCGGGTTGCCGGCGGTGGTGGCGATTCATTTTCTCCAGCGGCGGTCGCGGCGGGCGGTGGTGAGCACGCTGTTTTTGTTGCAGCAACTCCAGCGGGAGAGTGAGGGCGGGAACCGGTTCGAGCGGCTGCGTCCGTCCATTCCGCTATGGCTGCAATTGCTGGCGGTGCTGATCCTGACATGGTTGCTGGCGGAGCCGCGGTGGATGGAAAAGAACAGCGTGCAGCAGATCGTGGCGGTGCTGGATGGCTCGGCGAGCATGTCGGTGAGCCGGGCGCGGGTGGAGCAGCAATTGCCCGCGGCACTGAAGCAACTTTCGTCGGCCACGGCGCACACGGAGTTCTACCTGCTCGACAGCCGGCGCGATGCGGGGCATCTCTATCACGGTGACTCGGTGAACGAACTGATGGCGGCGGCGGGCGCGTGGCAGCCGGCGGGGAGCACGCACGATCCCGGCCCGGCGTTGCGCCTGGCGCGGAGTCTCGCGGGGCGCGAGGGCACGGTGCTCTATGTGACGGATCACGAGGTAAAGGAGCTGCCGCTGGGCGCGCGGCTGATGGCGCTGGGCGAGCCGGAGGAGAATGCGGGCATCGCGGGCGTGACCGTGGAGGAAAAGGATGACCGCAGCATCTGGCGCGCGGTGATTCGCAACTACAGCACCTCGCCGCAGACGCGCGAGTGGTGGACGGAATCCGGCGGCGCGGTGGCGGCGAAGCAGACGCTAACGCTAGCGCCGCAGGGGATGCAGAACGTGCAGTCGGCGTTCGCGGACGGACAGGAGGAAGTGACGCTGCGGCTTTCGCCTGACAAGTTCACAGCCGACGACGCGGCGCCCGTGCTGCGGCCCCGCCCGCGCCAGATCACCGTGCTGTTGCCGGCGGACGAGCTGACGCTGCCGCAGGATCAGCAGCTTTACACCGCGCTCTTCAGCAGCTTTCCGGGCGTGACCATCACCGCCGACCGCGCGGCGGTGGATGTTATTGTGGCGCATTACAATCCGCTCGATCCTTCACTGCCTGACAAGCCGGCCTGCATCTTCGTCCGCGATCCCCGGGCCGATGCGCCGGTGCTCAGCGGCACCCTCATCGCGGAGGAGCATCCGCTTACCGACAGCCTCAACTGGAACGGCCTGCTGGCGGAGGACTCCCTCAGCATCCCGCCGCAGAGCAAGGACGAGGCCATCGTCTGGCTCGGCGAGCGGCCGATGATTTTCCTGCGCGGCCCGGCCGAGAAACGGATGCTGTGTTTCAATTTCGATCTCCGCAAATCCAACGCGCGCCGCCTGCCGGCATTCGTCATCGGCATTCACCGGTTCCTCGAAGACGTACGCCGAGGCATCGTGCGCGAGGAATGGCGCAACGTGGAGTGCGGCCAGAAGTTGAACTGCCCCGTCGAGACCGCTGCGGACGCCGCGCCGGTGACAGTGACGTGGAAAGCCGCAGGCGAGGGAAAAGACGGACGGATGACGGTCCCAGCCAGTCAGGCCGCGCTGCTCACAGCGCCGGATGTTCCCGCGATGCTGGAATTGAAGCAGGGCGAGCGCCTGTTGCTGAAAGCCGCCGCGCACTTCGCGGATGTGCGGGAGGCGGACTTCAGCGAAGCCGCCAGCCGCCAGGATTTGGCGGGTGTGGAGGCGAAGCTCATTGAGCGGCACAGCCGGGAGGACAGTGCGTGGCGCGTGTGGTTGATCATGCTGCTCGGCGTGCTGGGCGCAGCGTGGTATTTTATCAGCCGGCCGGAACGGAGACGCACACAGGCGCACGGAACAGCTTGAAAAGTCAGGGCCGTTCCGTCTAAATGCGCCACCCATGAGCCAGTCAGCCATTCAACCCCTCGATACCATGCAGCGCATTGAGCTGGCGGAGGGCGTGGAAGTGGAACTCCATCCCGCAGGGCCGATGGTCCGCGCGGTGGCCTACATGATAGATGTGCTGTGGATGATTCTCATCGGCATTGCCCTGGGCCTTCTCTACCAGCTCATGGTATCCATCGTGGGAGTGCGGATCGGAAGCGGCGCGATGTCGCTGATCGGCTTCGCGTTTTACTGGGGCTACCAGGTGTTCTTTGAAGCCGGGCACCGCGCCGCCACTCCAGGGAAGCGGAGCATGGGCCTGCGCGTCGTGGCCGAGACCGGCGGACCTGCGTCGCTCGGCTCGATCATGCTGCGGAATCTCGCACGGGTAGCGGACATCCTGCCCTACGTTTTCATTCCGCTCGGAAGCGGAGGTTCACTGCCGCTGCCTACCTATTTTACCGGACTGCTCGTCTGCCTTTTCACGCGGCGCTTCCAACGACTGGGCGACATCGTGGCGCGAACGCTGGTAGTGTACGCGAACCCCATGGCGCAGACGCTGAAGAAAACGCCGCCGCCGCTGCCTGGCACGGTGCCGCATCCGCCACCGGTGACGCTGACGCGCGAGGAACGCAGCGCGGTGGTGCGCTTCCAGGAACGGTCGGCGCTGTGGAACCCGGCGCGACGCGAGGAACTCGCCGGCCACGCCGCCGGCCTCACCAAAACCCATCCCGCCGAAAGCGTGTCGCAGCTCAGCGGCATGGCCGTGTGGCTCCGCGAATCCTGACGCCATGACTCAGCAGGCTTTTGAAACTCAGAACCGGGAGCGGTGGGTCATGATTGATCAACTCACGGATCGGTTGCGGAAAAAGCGCACGGCGGCGGGCGCGGCGGAGATGCCGTCGCTCTATCGCCAGTTGTGCGCGGACATTGCGCTGGCGCAGCACCGGATGTACGGCGCGCGGCTCTGCGGCGAACTCAATGAGCGGCTCATCCGCTGCCGCCAGGTGCTGGCCAATCCCGACGACGGCGGCGGGCGCGGATTCACCCGTCTCGTCCTGCGCGATTTCCCAAGGGCGGTGCGGCGGGAGTGGCGGCTCTTCTGGCTGGCGTCACTGCTCTTTTACGGACCGTTCCTGCTCATGATCCTCGCGTCGTATCTGGAACCGCGCTGGATCTTCTCCGTCATCGGGCCGGAGGAAATGCGGATGTTGGACGGCATGTATGGCGAGCACGACGCCACGGATTTCATGCGCGACGAATTCGGCTCGGACTTCGGAATGTTTGGCCATTACGTGATGAACAACACCTCCATCGGCCTGCGCATGGCGGGTGCCGGACTGCTGGCAATGGTCGGCTCGCTCGTGGCCATCGGCTATCAGGGCGTCGTCCTTGGAGCGATGTTCGGCTACGTGCATTACGCGGGGAATCCCGCGGCGCTCTACACGTTCGCCGCAAGCCACGGGCCGTTTGAACTAACAGGACTCATCATTTGCGGCATGGCCGGCATGAAACTCGGTCAGGCGGTGTTGAAGCCAGGGCAGCTCAGTCGCGGCGCCGCACTGGCAGAGGCCGGACGCCGCTCACTGCCGCTCATCTACGGAGGCGCGCTACTGATCATCTTTGCCGCTTTCATCGAAGGCTTCTGGTCCGCAGGGCCGGCCTCGCCTTCCACCAAGATCGCCGTGGGCGTGGCCATTGCCATCCTCCTCGCCCTTTATTTATGTCTCTGCGGCGGAAAGGAGGAACGTGAAGCTTGAGGAAGCCACCGCCGTGCTGCGCCCGCGCAGCGCATGGGAAGCCGTGGATCTCGGCTGCGCTCTGGCGCGGCGGCATTGGGGAAAACTCATGCGCGGCTGGCTGACGGTCGCGCTGCCGCTGTGGGCCATCATCGCCGTGCTCTGCCGGGACCATCCAGGCTGGGCGATGTTCTGGATCTGGTGGACGAAGCCCGTCCTCACCCGCCAGCCGGTCTGGTTCATGAGCCGCGCACTCTTCGGTCCGCCGCCGCGAGCACGCGAATTCTGGCGCGACTGGAAGATCGCGCTCTGCCGCGGCCTCTTCGCGGCACTGACGTTCAAGCGCTTCGCTTTTCAGCGCTCGTTCCGGCTTTCCGTTATCACGCTCGAAGGCCAGAGCGGCCGGGCCTACACGAAACGTGCCGCCATTCTCAGCGCCCACGGCGGCAGCAGCGCGTCATGGTTGACCTACGTGTCCATGAAGCTGGAAATGGTCGTGGCGATTGGCCTGACATTTTACCTGAACACCTTTCTCCCTGAAGGTGTCGAGGAATGGATGGACACCGGACTTGGTGCCGCGAGCGCCATGCCGGAGTGGTTCCTGTGGGCGAGCAATCTCTTTTACGTCATGGCCATCGCGCTCATCGAACCGATGTACGGCGCAGCGGGATTCGCGCTCTACATCAACTCGCGCACGCACCTGGAGGGCTGGGATATCGAGGTGGCTTTCCGCCGCATGAGCAACCGGCTCACACTCGCTCTCACGGCGGCAGTGACGGTGATATTGAGTTTCGCCACACTGACGGAGAACGCCTCCGCGAAGCCCTCCCGACTGGACCCGAAGGCCGTGGCGGAGGAGATCAAGAAAGACCCCGACTTTGAACTCGAGAAACGGAAGGTTCCCATCGAGCAGCCGGAGGAGAATGAGCCACCGAAGCCCGAAAGGTCCCGTGACTCCACGGGCAGCGGCGGCAGCGGCGGGGACATGCGCTGGATCGGATTTGTCCTGATCGGCGCCGTGGTGGTGATCGCGGCTTTGCTTATCTGGAAGAATCGCAGCGCACTGCGCCGCGGCAAATCCGGAGACAGCACCCCGAGGACTGGCCCCCGGGTGGTCATGGGCATGGACCTCGCGCCGGAATCATTGCCGGAGGACATTCCGCAGGCTGCGTGGCGCGAATACCAGGCGGGCCGGCCGGCGGTGGCGATGCGGCTGCTTTACCGCGGAGCGCTCGCATGGCTCGTGGACCGCGCGTCGCTGCCCGTGCATGAGAGCGATACCGAAGGCGACTGCCTCCGTCACACCCGGCAGCTCGGCGATCCGGTGCGCGGCCCGTTTTTTGAGTCCCTCACTATCGCATGGATCAACTGCGCGTATGCCGAAATCCCGCCCGACGCGGTGCCGATGAAGCAGCTCTGCGATCAGTGGCCGTTCTCCCTGCGCCAGCGCGCCGCCGCTGCGCCCGTCGCCGCCACTAGCGCCGCATGGTTGCTCGTTCCCTTCGTGGCGATGCTTCTTTCCGGCTGCGGTGACAACAAGGGAGCGGATGTAAAGTGGGAGGAAAAGATCGTCGGCTACAAAGGCCAGGCCAAAGCCAACCCCTGGCTGGCCGCGCAGCGCACGCTGGAGAAACTCGGCACCCCCACAACACTGCGCACGTCGCTCGGCACGATGCCCGACACCTCCACCGCGCTCTTCATTCCGCTCGACTCCGTCAACTCGCGCGGCGCGGCGCGCCAGATGATCCAATGGGCCGCGCGCGGCGGGCATCTCATTGTGGCCTGCGGCGGCACGGATCGCTTCCGCAATGACTGGCACGACTACGGCTCCCGGCGCGACGGCAACGACGAAGAGTGGCAAAACCGGGAGGAATGGCGCAGCAGGGACGAGCCAGGCAGTTCAGGGGGGCATCCGCTTTTGGAGGAACTAAATGTGGCGTTCCAATCCAGCGGTGGTGACCTGGGTGGCTCCGTGGATTTCGGTGACGGCGACAAACTGAGTTTTGCCAGCCACACGGACTCAGCTCTGGATGTGCACCGATTCTACACTGACGTTGTCGCCGGCGATGAGAAATCCACCGCGCTGGCCACCGGAAGCTATGGCGGCGGACGCATCACCTTGCTCGCCTCCGCCACGCCATTCCGGAACCGCTGGCTCGACCAGGAGGACCAGGACCACGCCGCCATTCTCCACACCCTCGTACACCTTGAATACGCCAACTCCGTGCTCTTCATCGGCAGCAGCAGGGTGAATCTCATGGCGATGCTCATGGAGAATGCCTGGATGCCGCTCATCGCCATCGTGCTGCTCATTGCGCTCTGGCTCTGGCGTCACCTGCCGCGGTTCGGCCCGGCCATTCCCGCAGACAACACCAGTGTTCGGCACTTCGGCACTCAACTCGACGAAGCCGGCGCCTTCCTCTCCGACCGCGCGGTCCCAGGCTCACTTCTCGCCCCCGCCCGCAAGTCCATCCTCCAGGCTGCGGCGCGCAGCGGTCTCTCACCTGACGCTCCGGACTTCATCGAACAACTCGCCGCCCGCTCCGGCCTTCCCGCTTCCGCTGTGCGGCAAGCCCTCACCGATCTCTCCGACAAAGCCGACATCATCACTGCCGCCGCTCACCTCCAGACTCTCCGGCAATGCCTGACGTAACGACGCAGACCATCGCTTCCCGCCATTCACCACTCCAGCCTCCACTCACCTCACCACATGGACTACCCGCCCTCACCCTCCTGGCAGCCGCCTGCCATTCCCGCCGCACCCGAGCCCGCCGCACCCGCTCCTGAATATGACGCGTGGGCCAATGCTGCCGCGCTGCTTCAGGCCATGCAGCACCACCTCGGCACCGTTTTTCTCGGACAGCCTGCCGTCATCAATCAAGTGCTCGTCGCCTTCATCGCCGGCGGTCACGTGCTGCTGGAAGGCAAGCCCGGGCTGGGAAAGACGCACCTCGTCCTCGCCCTCGCTCGCACGTTTGGCGGCGTCTTCCGGCGCATTCAGTTCACGCCCGACCTCATGCCTGGCGACGTCACCGGCCACACCCTTTACGACATGGGACGTCAGGAATTCCAGCTCCGCCGCGGACCCGTCTTCGCCAATCTTCTGCTCGCCGATGAGATCAACCGCGCGCCCGCCAAGACCCAGTCCGCGCTCCTCGAAGTCATGCAGGAATGGCAGGTCACCATAGACGGCCAGACGATTCCCCTAACGCCGCCGTTCATGACGCTGGCCACGCAAAACCCCATCGAGCAGGAAGGCACTTACGCACTGCCCGAGGCCCAGCTCGACCGCTTTCTGATGAAAGTCATCGTGGACTATCCGTCGCTGGAGGAGGAGGAACGCATCGTCAACGCCGTGGCCAGCGGCACCGGCAGCGGCGCACTCAATCCTGCGGCCATTCCCCAGCTTTGCGGCCCGGCGGAAGTCATCGCCCTTCAGCAAACTGCCGCCGCCGTGCAGTGCCAGCCGGAAGTCACCGCCTACGCCGTGCGCATCGTCCGCGCCACGCGTGAAATGCAGGGCCTAACCCTCGGCGCCGGCACCCGCGGCGGCATCAGCCTGGTGAAAACCGCCAAAGCCTTCGCCCTCCTCTCCGGCCGCACCTTCGTCACCCCCGACGACATCAAGCAGGCCGCCCTCCCCGTCCTCCGCCACCGCGTCACCCTCGCACCCGAACTCGCCATCAGCGGCCAGAAAGTGGACGACGTCATCAACGGCCTCCTCCGCAGCGTCGATGCCCCCCGCTGAGCCGCAGCCCGCCACGGAAAGAATTGACGCCCCGCCATCCTCTGCCTCATCATCCGCCCTAATATGAAAAACCTCCCCGCCCTTTCCCTGCTCCTCCTCACCGCCACTGCCTGCCCCGCGGTCATCGTCCTCATCCCCGCAGAGAAAGACAATACCCTCTACCAGTCCGCCACCGGGCACCTCGCCAATGGCGCGGGCGACTTCCTCTTCGCCGGACGCACCCTTCAGTCCAGCGCCGTCTCCGTCCGCCGTGGTCTCATCGAGTTCGATATCGCCTCCTTCATCCCTGCCGGTGCCACGATCAACTCCGCCACCCTCACCCTCCACGCATCGCTCACCCGCGCCACCAGCACCTTCATTTCCTTGCACCGCCTCACAAGAGAATGGAACGAAGGCACCACCAACGCCGTCAGCAATGAAGGCGCAGGCACCACCCCCGTCCTCGGCAACGACGCCACCTGGCTCCACTCCGTCTCCACTTCCGTCCCCTGGACCGGTCCCGGTGCCGCCGGCGACTTCAACCCCGCCGCCACCGGCACCGCCACCATCCTCGGCAGCGGTGCCTTCTACTCATGGCCCGGCCTCCAGTCCGACGTCCAGACATGGCTCGCCAATGGCAGCGACAACCACGGCTGGCTCCTGCTCGGCGACGAATCCACCTCCGCCACCGCCGTCCAGTTCGACAGCCGCACCCATCCCAACGACGACAACCACCCCTTTCTCACCATAGACTTCACCCCCGTCCCCGAGCCCTCCACCACCGGCATCGCAGGCATGGTTGCCATCGCTGCGCTGGGAAGAAGGCGCAGGGGGGCATGAGAGGGGGCTTTCTCTCAAGCCCCGCAAGAAAGGCACGCAAGAACACGAGAAAGGCCCGCAAGAAGACGGACCTCTTAGGCGGTGACCTCTTAACAGCCTGTTGAAAAACGTGGCGCAGGCATCTTTGCCTGTGCGGCCCGCGAGCTTCCAGCCTGCGGCTGAAGGAGCACCGCAGCCTGGAAGGCCGCGGGCCGCACAGTCTGGAAGACTGCGCCACGGTTTTTCAACAGCCTCTTAGGTGGTGTCCTTGCAAATTCTGTGAATGTTTAAGCCCCTTCCGGAGAGGAACCCCGGAAGGGGTTCGCCATGAATAGCCGGGGGTCGAAGACCCTGAGCCTTATACGGAAGTCCGCCGCCCTGACCCCGCCAGGGGTCATAGCTATTAGCGAGGCGTCGCAGACGCCTCGTCACCCCGTGAAGGAAGCACCGATCCCGGAGGGATCGCAGCATCTCCCGGTGCGCGGACCA
>JANOZA010000729.1:0-3769 GCA_031429155.1 Verrucomicrobiota bacterium
CGCAGCAAAGTTGCACGCCGACGCGGGCGAGCGTGATGACCGGGCGGCACCCGAATCGCATGGGTGTATTTTGGCCGGGGATGCCGCTGCGGAAAAACGAGACGACCATCGCGCAGCTCGTGAAACAAACGGGCTACGCGACGGGGCACTTTGGAAAATGGCATCTCAACGGCGTGGCGGGACCGGGCAAGGTTATGCCGGATTCCGACCCGCTCGCGCCGCGCAATCTCGGCTTCGACGAGTCGTTCTCCGTCACCAATTATTTTGAAACCGACTGGACCTTTGGCCGCAATGGCGTCGCGGAAAAGGCGAGCGGCGAAGGCTCGGAAGTCATCGTCGGCGAGGCTCTGAAATTCATCGGCGCAGCGGCGGAAAAGAAGACGCCATTTTTCGCAGTCGTGTGGTTTGGCAGCCCGCATGTGCCGCACGCGCCGCTGCCCGCCGACCTCGCAGCAGCGGGCGGCTCCGGCTACTACGGCGAACTCATCGCCGTGGATCGCAGCCTCGGCACCCTCCGCGCCGGGCTGCGAAAACTCGGCGTCGCGGACAACACGATGCTGTGGTTTTCCAGCGACAACGGCGGCTGGCACGACCCGAAAAAACCCAACGGCCACGGCACAAACGCGGGCCTGCGCGGACGCAAAGGGGACATGTGGGACGGCGGCATCCGCGTGCCTGGAATCATCGAATGGCCCGCGCGCATCCAGCCCGCCGTGACCGACATCCCCGCCGGAGTCGTGGACATTTTCCCCACGCTCGTGGACCTGCTTCACCTCAAAATCGAGCACCCCGTCCCGCTCGACGGCATCAGCCTCCTCCCGCTGCTCGCTGGGAAAATGAAGACGCGCCCACAGCCGCTGGGCTTCTGGCAATTCGCCGGCGACCAGAAAAACCTCACGCCCAACTTCGGCCCTTCCGCATGGAACGACAACCAGTTCAAACTGGTGCAGACCAAAGCCGGTCACTGGGAACTCTACGACATCGCTGGTGATCGCACCGAGCAGCACGACATCGCCGCCGGGCACCCGGATGTGGTCGAACGCATGAAGGCCGAACTGGAAGCCTGGCAGCAATCCGTCATCCGCAGTTACCAGCACGGAGACTGAACGGTGCGCCTTCTTTTATCGCAGCTTCTGTTGGCTACGGTGGTCGTTGCGGATACGCAGCATCCAGGATTGCCTCCCGCAGTCTGTCCCCCCGACCTTACATCATTCGACATGCCCCCATCACATATGAACATTCCCTGCCGCCCGCTCGCGCTCGCTGCTGTCCTGACCGCGCTGCTCGCGCTCGCCCCGTCTGCGGCACCCGCCGCCACCATCACCAAGGCCGCCACCGGCACCGACCTCACGGCTGGCGCGAGTTGGGGCGGCACCGCGCCGGGTTCCGGCGACGTGGCCGCATGGTCGGGCACATCGCTGGGCGCGGGGCTGACGCTCGGGACTTCCAGTTCATGGAGCGGCATCAGTGTGGTGGGCGCCGCGTCGGGCATCGGCGTCACGGGCGCGGGCACGCTCACGCTAGGCGCAGACGGTATCAATATGGCGGCGGCCACAGTGGATCTCACCCTGGGAACCCCGGCCACGCTGGGGGCCAGTCAGACTTGGACGGTGAACTCCGGCAGGACGTTGAACGCGTCCGGAGTCATCGGCGGCAGCAACACGATGGTTCTGACCAAAGCCGGCGCGGGCACGCTGACGATCAAGAATGCGGCCAACACCTATTCCGGCGGCACCATCATCAACGCCGGCCAGCTTACCGTGGATTTGCAGGCAAACGCCGGGCTGGGCACTGGCGACGTCACGCTCAATGCCGGCACTCTTCTTCTGAATCGCATCTCCGCCGCGAATCCATTGATCGTGAATGGCGGGATTCTTTATCCTGAGAACGGATTCGGCGACACTTGGAACGGCCCGGTCACACTGAATTCCAATCTGATCATCCAGGGCCCGGGATACGCCGCCATGACTTTCAATGGCGCGATCAGCGGAGCCGGCGGCCTGACTTTGAATGGCCAGGGGCCGGTCGTGCTCGCAGTGGCGAACAGCTACGCCGGGCCGACCAGCGTCACGGCCTGCACGCTGCAATGTAACCACAGAGACGCGCTCGGCAGCGGTGCGTTGAGCATCAGCAGCACTCCCAACTCGCGGGCGAATCTGAACTACACGGGCACCAGGAGCATCGCCTCCCTGACACTGGGCGGCGTGCCCCAGTCCGGCGGCACTCACGGCTCCACGGCCTCGCCCGCAGCGATTAAGAACGACACCTGGTTCTCCGGCACCGGCACAGTGACCGTTCCGCTCAGTTCGGCGAAGGACATCCTCACGTTCAACTTCGGCGCGCTGGGTGCTGCCGCGGTCGGTGCGACCACGGTCAATCTGGATGTGCCCATCGGCACGGACCGGACGGCGCTGGCTCCCGCGTTCACACTTTCGCCCGGTGCCACCTGCGCGCCGGTTTCGGGCGCGGCGCGGGACTTCACCAGCGCGCAGACTTACACCGTCTCTGCTCAGGATGGCTCCACGAAAGCCTACAGCGTGACCGTCACCGAGGCCATCCTGCCCAACCTCTTTACGTGGGTGAATGCCGCGGGCGGCAACTGGAGCGTCGCTGCCAACTGGACCAACGAGGAGGCGATCATCGTGGCCCCCCAAGCCGGGGGACGTCCGACTTACACGCTCAATTTCAACACCGCCGGCACCTATACGACCACGCACAACCTGAATGCCGGCTTCCTGCTCAACCGGCTCAATCTGGCGGCCACGGTGAACATTGCCGGCAGCAATTCTCTGGCGCTCACGAGCAACGGCGCGACCCTGCCGCAGATTCATCAGAACAGCGCCAGCGCGGTCACGATCAGTGCGCCTCTGAGCCTGGCCGCCAATGTAACTCTGGCCGGAACCGGCAATGGCCCGGTGTCATTCTCCGGCGCGATTTCCGGCGCGGGGAGCCTCACCAAGAACAGCGCAGGATCGCTGACGCTCACTGGCGTGAACACCTACGGCGGCGGCACGACCATCAATGCCGGTTCCGTCTCGCTGGGCACTAATGCGAACGGCCTGCTGGGTTCGGGGCCGGTGATCGTGAACGCGCCAGCCACACTCAATTTGAACGGCAACAACAACCTGACGAACGCGGTCACGCTCAACGGCGCGCTCGTCGTGAACGGCAACAGCTTCTCGGCCAACCTCAACGGACCCGTCACGCTGGCGGGCACTTCGATCATTGATCTGGGAACCACCGGCAACATGAGCATCGGCGGCAGCATGAGCGGCACAGGAGGCCTGACAAAAATGGGAACCGGCGCAGGCCCGTTGGTGCTGCGCGGCTCGAACACCTTCACGGGTGCGGTGAGCGTGCAGGCCGGCACGCTGTCCGTGGCATCGTTCAATCGCGTGACCGGCGGCACCGCCGCCAGCAATCTGGGCGCTCCGGCCACGGCGAGCAGCGCCACGATTTCCCTGGGCGCGACCTCCAGCCCCGGCACCCTGGTTTATACCGGCTCTGGTGAAACCACCGACCGCGTGATCAAACTGGGCGGCACCACAGGCGGCGCGGTTCTCAGCCAGGCAGGAACTCCCGCCGGCATCCCCACCACGCGCGGTGTCAGCGGCCTGCTGAAATTCACCAGCGACGTTTCGATTCCCGGCACCGCCGGCGCGGACAACCGCAAGACCCTGACTCTGACGCATGTAGAATCCAGCTCCACCGGCACCAATCCGGGGAGCGGCGAAATCAGCGGGAGCATCGGCGATAGTGTGTTGGGCAC
>JANOZA010000730.1:0-12403 GCA_031429155.1 Verrucomicrobiota bacterium
TGGAGCACTTCCATCTCGCGCGGGCTGAGGTGGCCGGCATCACTTCTCGGAAGGTCACCCTGCGCCTTCGCCTTTTTTTCGTGATGGTGCAGCCGGCGGGAGACGGTGGGGCTGAAGAAAGTCTTCCCGTCATGCACTTCCCGGATCGCCTGCGGCAGGATGTGGGCGGCGGTTTGTTTGATGAGATAGCCTGCCGCGCCGAGGGACATGACGCGCTCGACGTAGGCATCATCGCTGTGCGCGGACAGGATGAGGATCCTGGTGGCGGGCGCGGCGCGCAGGATTTGCCGGGTGGCTTCGAGGCCGTTGAGCAGCGGCATGGCGATGTCCATGACGACGACGGATGGGCACAGTTTTTTCACCAGCTCCACGGCCTGGTGGCCGTTGGCGGCTTCGCCGATGACTTCCATGTCGTCTTCCAGGTTCAGCAGCGCGCGCAGGCCCTCGCGGACGATGATGTGGTCTTCTGCCAGCAGGACGGTAATGCGTTTCATGGGCTCTCGATGGGTGTGAGTTGGGCGGGACAATAAAACGGCTGGCCGCTGTGGACGGCGCGGATGGCGGCGGGCAGTAAATGCGTGTCGGATTGTTTGACGAGGTAGCCCGCGGCACCGATGGACTCGGCGTGTTTGATATAGGCTTCCTCATTGTGCGTGGAGAGCACGATCACTTTCGTGGAAGCCGGGGTGCAGGCGCGGATGCGCTGGATGGCGTCGAGGCCGTTGAGCAGGGGCATGGCGATGTCCATGATGATCACGCGGGGCGCGAGTTTGCTGGCGAAGGCCACGGCCTGATGCCCGTTCACGGCTTCACCCACGACGGAAATATCCGGCTCCGCAGCGAGCAATGCGCGCAGGGATTTGCGGATGATCTCGTGGTCGTCCACGATCAGAACGGTGATGGGGTTCAGGTGCATTCGAGGCTGGTTGGGTCTGTTGTTTTCACTGGGGCACTGCCGGGTGTCGTGGGAATTTCCACGCGGATGGTGGTGGGCTGGCCGGGCGCGGACTCCACGCAAAAGGTGCCGCCGACCATCTCCACGCGCTCCCTCATGCCGAGCAGGCCGAGGCGATTTGTCTTCACAGCGCAGGAGGTGCCGTGCACAGCGAAGCCCTGGCCGTCGTCTTTGATTTCCATGCGAATCAGCCCGTCGATGTCCTGAATGATAACCTCGGCGCGGCTGGCCTTGGCATGGCGGGCCACGTTGGTGAGCGCTTCCTGGGCGACGCGATAAAGCACGGTGCGCACGGTGCCTCCCGCCGCTTCAACGCCGGCAAAGGCCGTGAGCGTGACGCGGATGCCGGTGTCCGCGATGTAGCTGGTCAGGTAGGCCTTAAGCGCGGGGATCAGCCCGAGATCGTCGAGCATGGCCGGGCGCAGCTCGCGGGCGAAGCGGTGCACGATGTCCACGGACTTCTCCACAAGCAGTTGGGTGCTGGCGATCCTCGCCCGCAGTTCGTCAATGGTCGCGGTGGTCTCTGCCTTCAATGCAGCGAGCTGCACATTGATGCCGGTGAGCGTCTGAGCGATGACGTCGTGCAGCTCGCGGCTGATGCGCCGGCGCTCTTCCTCCTGCGCGGTGAGCAGTTGGCGTGAAAGCAGGCGCAGTTCCTCATGCAGTTGCCGTGACTTTTCATACAGCTCGATGGTGGTCTGCTGGCTGGTTTTGAGCGCCAGCTCCACGGCCTCCCGCCGGACGATCTCCTGTTCCAGTGCCTTGTTGGCGGAAGTCGCAAGGCTCAGGGCGTCGGTGCGTTCGGTCACGCGTTCTTCGAGCGTGGCGGTCAGGGCGCGCAGTTGTCCCTCGGCATAACGGCGCACGATGATCTCCGCCAGCAGGGCGCGGCTGCTGCGGTGCAGGGCGGCGAAGACGGCCACCTTGGAACGGAGGATGGCGGGATTCACCGGCTTTTGCAGATAGTCCACGGCGCCGCTGTCGTAGCCGGCGAGCACCTGGTCGTCCTGGTTGTAGTAGGCGGTGAGGAAAATGATCGGCACCTGCGCGGTCTTCCGGCGCTCCTTGATGATCTGCGCGAGCTGGAAGCCGGTCATCTGCGGCATGCGGATGTCGAGGATGAGCAGGGCGAAGTCATGGGCGAGCAGCGCAAGCAGCGCCTCATCGGCCGTGACGGCGCGCACCAGCCGGTAGCCGGGATCGTCCAGCACAGTCTCCAGCACGGTGAGATTGTTCGGCTCATCGTCCACGATGAGGATATTGATCGGGCCGTCATCAGCGGGTTCCGGGAGAGTGTCGGGTTTCGCGTTCATGGGAGAAGTGAGGCGCGCATCAGCGCGAGGAGTTGGGCGGAGTTCACGGGCTTGGAGACATAATCATTGGCCCCGGCGTCGAGGCACTTCTCACGGTCGCCGGGCATGGCTTTGGCTGTGAGCGCGAGAATGGGGAGGCTGAGAAACTGCGGGGACGCGCGCAGCTCGCGGATCGTTTCGTAGCCGTCCATGTCCGGCATCATGATGTCCATGAGCACGAGGCTGACGCCGGGCGTGGTGTGGAGCAGGGTGATCGCGCTGCGGCCGCTGGTGGCGCTGATCACCTCCATGTCGTGGTTCTCCAGCAGCGCGGTGAGGGCGAAGATGTTGCGCGCGTCGTCATCCACTACCAGCACCCTGCACCCGCGGAGGGCGGCGTTGGCCGCAGGATCAACCAGCGCCGTAGAGCAGGTGGCGTCCTGATCGGCGGGTTCCTCAGCGGGCACGGGATGAATGACGAGCGCGGAGCGTTCGCCGCTTTGCTGAGGCCCGGCGAAGTGCAGCGGCAGGTAGAGCGTGAAGGTGCTGCCCTCGCCGGGGACGCTGGTCAGCGTGATCTCGCCGCCGAGCAGAGCGGCCAGTTCGCGGCTGATGGCGAGGCCGAGGCCGGTGCCGCCGTAGTTCCGCGCGGTGCCGGCATCCGCCTGCTGGAAGGCTTCAAAGATGAGGCCCTGCTTCTCCGGCGCGATGCCGATGCCGGTGTCCTCCACGGCAAAGGCGATGACCTGCGGCGCGCTGCAAAGCACGGTTTGCTCAAGGCTCCAGCCCTGGGTGGCGAAGCCGGCGCGCACCTCGACATGGCCGCGGGCGGTGAACTTGAGGGCATTGGACATCAAGTTATTGAGGATCTGCCGGAGGCGCTTCGGATCGCTCTCCAGGCTGCCCGTCAAGTCCTCCGCAAAGGTCACGTGCAGCGGCAGGCCCTTGGCATCCGCCACCAGTCGGAAGTGGCGGTCCAGGCTGTCGCGCAGGTCGGCGAAGGGGATCGGCTCGACCGCGATGGTGACGAAGCCGGATTCGATCTTCGTGAGATCAAGCACTTCGTTGATGAGCCGCAGCAGGTCTGTGCCGGAGGACTGGATGATGCGGGAGAACTCGATTTGATTGGCCGAAAGATTGCCCGTCTTATTCTCGCCGAGCTGCTGGCTGAGGATCAGGATGGCATTGAGCGGCGTGCGCAGTTCGTGCGACATGTTCGCGAGGAACTCCGACTTATACTTGGAAGCCAGCGCCAGCGCCGAGGCCGTTTCCTCCAGGGTGACGCGGGCCAGTTCGATCCGGGCATTCTCCACCACCAACTGATCGGCCCGGTGGCGCAGGCCCTCACTTTCCCGCAGAATGGCCGCGGCCCGGGTGCGCTCGTTGTTGTCCAGCAGCGCAGCGGCCTTGCGGACCGCCTCGCTTTCGACCAGCGCGGCCTCCGCGCCGAGCACTGCCCGGCTGACCACGCCGCTGGTGACCATGGCGATGGCGATGCCGCCGATGAGCAGCAGCAGCGTGGCCCCTTCGCTCGTGCGGAGACTCCGGCTGACGCTTTCCCGCTGGACTTCAAAGTCCGCCAACGCGTCCGGCTGCATCTCCTCATTGAGCAACTGATGGAGCAGCAGCCCGGGCAGGGACAGCTTTTGCAGCGCTTCCGGCGAGGCCTGACCCGCCGCCAGCAAGGTCTCGCTGAGCGCATGGAACTCCCGCCATTGCCCGGCGAAGCGCGCCGCCATTTCGTGCTGGCGGGAGGTCTTCGCCATGCGCTCGTAGTTGGCCAGATGGACCACGATGGCCTCCGCGCTGCTCTTGATCCGCGGGAGCATGGTGGCGTCTCCTGCCAGGAAGGTGCGCAGGGCCAGACTGTAATCGAGGACATTGATTTCGAGTTCCCGCGCCGAGGACGAGCGCAGGCGGCTGACATCGGTCAGGGTGGTGAAGTCTCCCTGGATGAAACGGAGCCGCCCTACGGAGACGATGCCGATGGCCAGCATCAGCAGCATGAGCACGCCAAAGCCGAAGCCGAGGCGCCGCGCCGTGGCACTGGGAGCCGGCGGGGGCGCGAGCCGTTTATCCCATGCCGCGCAGGCCATGCCGGAGGCGAGAATGAAGAACGCCGCCGCAGTGTGCAGCGCCACCGGGCTGGAGCCGGGCACGGTGTAGAGCTGCGCCATTCCAAAGAGATAACCAAAGAGCGCGATGCCTGCCGCGAGCGCCACTCCCAGCGCGAGCGTGGCTGTGGCGACATGGGACTTTCCCCAACGGTGATGCAGCAGCGCCAGCCCGGCACCGCAGGCCATGAAGCACAGCGCCGTGATCGGCGACATGCGTCCCGGCACGGTTCCCGTGCTCGCGGTCAGGTCGCGGAAGATGAATTGGTCCATCCCGAAATCAAAGCCAGTGAGGGATTCCGTGAGGGAGAGCGCGCCGAGCAGGGCCACCAGCAGCCCGAGCGTGACGCGCCACTGGGGCCGGTCCCGCCGCCACAGCGCCTTGGCGGCGAGGAGGAAGGCCAGGGCGGCATTGAACTTCATCGTGGCAAACTGCGGCAGGATGCGCTTCAGCGTCTCATACCCCGCCACCCAGCCCGCCATCACCACCAGGGCCATGACCGCGACGACGAGCGCACTGACATCAGCGACGCGCGAGAGGAGAGAGGTTTTTGGCGGCGCGCTGGTCATGATTTGAAAAGGGAGGCATCTGCTTTTTTAACCAGCGGCTTTTTGCCAACATCCGGCAACTCCACACGGACGGTGGTTTTGCCGGGCGCAGACTCGATATGAAAGGTGCCGCCGATCATCGTCACGCGCTCTCTCATGCCGAGCAGGCCCAGGCCGAGATGCGTCGGCGCGCCGGAGTTGCCATTCACGGGAAAGCCCCCGCCATCGTCGGTGATCTCCATGCGGATGCGGCCGGTCAGTTTTTGAATCCTGACCACCGCGCGAGTCGCCCGCGCATGACGAACCACATTGCGGAGGGCCTCCTCGGCGACGCGGTAGAGCACCGTGCGCCGGTTCCGGTCCGGGATATCGAGGCCGGCAGGAGCCTTCAGCGTGACAAGCACCCCTGCGTTTTTCATGGAGCCGGCGAGAAGTGCCTCCAGCGCGGGGATCAGCCCCAAATCATCCAGCACGGAAGGCCGCAGCTCCCGCGCCAGGCGATGCACGGTGTCCACGGACTGCTGCACGAGTCGCTGCGCACCGGCGAGCTGCCGCGGCCATGATTTCCCGCCCACCGCGTTCTCCTGCGGCAAGGGTGCCAGCCGCCCGTGAACGTCCGTCAGCGTCTGGGCGATGAGATGCAACTCCCGGCTGATCTTCCGGCGCTCCGCCTCCTGCGCGGACAAAAGCTGCCGCGACAGTTGGCGCAGTTCCTCCTGCCTGAGCCGCGATTTCGCCAACAACTCATGCGCAGGGAGCAGGGTCGGGCTACCTTTCATGGGCGATGTCCAGTTCCCCGGCATAGCGGTTGATGGTTGTGACCGACTCCAGCACCAGCCGGCGGGTGGCGGCGATTTCATTTTGGAAATCCCCCGCGCTGGCCGAGACTTCCCGCTGCAGCGCCAGCAGCCGAACGTGGATGCCCAGCAGCGTCTGGGCGATCTCATCCTGGAGCATGAGGCTCAGCTTCGACCGCTCCTCCTCCTGCGCCGTGAGTATCTGCCGGGCGAGCGCCTGCAAATGCTCCTGGAGCTGGCCGGCCTCCGCGAGCAGCGTGGTCGCCTGGGCTTCGCTCGCCATGTGATTGTCCTCTGCCGCCCGCGCGGGGCGGGGCGTCTTCCCGACCGCCCTGCGGACCTCCGCAAAAAACTCCGCGGCCCGCGTCGTTATGTCAGCCTGTCCGTCCGCCGGCAACAGCGCCGCCAGCGCGTCGTCATGCATCTTCCCCAGCTCCAGCGTCCCCAATTCCAGCGCCACCGCCTGCTCTCCCGCCTCACGCGCCGCCGCCAGGCCCGCCTGCGGACCCTGTTCGATATAAGATTGCAGCGCCGCCAGGTATTGTCCTGAGAGCCTGCTCAACGTCGTTGGTTTCATAATTATCCTGGGAAATGGAATCGCGTTTGGGTCTCCGCCTCTCCCGGGGTCTCCGTTGTTCGAGGCTACCTTTCGCCGGATGCCGCCTCCGGTCTATGGGGGGAACACCCCATTCGGCCCGGTGTGTTGAGCGGCTACCGTAGCATCGCCCTCATTGCCCTTATGAAACTCAGCTGCTTTCCCATGACTCTTCTCCTTGCGCTGACGGCAACGGCTGGAAGCCCGCCGCCCAAGCTTGTCCCGCTGAAGCCCGTCCCGCCCAAGCCTGCGGAGGTCCGCGTCAGCAGCATCGAACCCGCGGACCTCGCCCACTACGACTTCTATCCGCCGCAGATCAAACAACTGGTGCGTGCCGCCATGGCGCTGACAAAGCTGAAGCTCCGTTACACTTTTGGCTCATCCGATCCCAAAGCGGGTGGCATGGACTGCTCCGGCACGATCTTTCACCTGCTGGATCGGGCGGGAATCAAAGGGGTGCCGCGCCAGTCGGATGAGATGTGCGACTGGGTTGGCAGGGCGACGTTGCTGCATCGCACGGCCACGGCTGATTCGTTGTCGCATCCCGAGTTCGCGGCGCTGCAACCTGGCGACCTCGTGTTTTGGTCCGGCACCTATGAAGCCGGCCCGCGCAAGTCGCCCGTGACGCACGTCATGCTATACCTGGGCAGGCTGAAAAAGACCAATCAAGCGGTGGTGTTTGGTGCCAGCGACGGGCGTTACTTTCAAGGAGAGCGCCACCATGGGGTCAGCGTTTTTGACTTCGCCATGCCCAAGCCGGCGGGCAAGTCAGCCATCCACGGGTATGGGCTGATCCCCGGCGTGGGACGAGTCGTGGAGACGCCGCCGGCGGTCAGGTAAGGAGAACTGACGCGGCTATTTCTCCACCTCCACCAGGTCTATGGGGTGAGCACCCCATAGTGCCCGCCGGAATTGCAGGCTATGGGGCGGGGATGTTGAAAACTTCCATGAAAGGTTGCGCGCCGCGGCTCCTGAAAACCACCGCTGCGAAAACCCTGGCCCGGCCGCCCGCGATCGCCCGCTGGGAAAACGAAGGCGGTCGCATTCTTCCACCGCAGCCTCCAACACCCCGCGCCTCCCCTGTTACAACCACTGACACTCCCACTCCATGAACATGACACCCGATGACAGCACCCGCCTCCTGGCCCGCCTCCAAACTGAATTTCGCACGGACTGCGGACACCTTGAGGAACTGGAGAAGGAACTGACCGCCACCCTGGAGAGCGCCCGCAACTTTGGCAGCAGGCACGCCACCCCGCTGGCCTGGAATACGCTCTGGCTCCAGCAATGGGACGACGTCGCCACCATCCTCCGCCGCATCAGAGTGCTGGTCGGAGAAATGGAACGCTACACGCAGGGAGATGCCCCTGACCTGCTCAATGCCGCGTTGGAGGCATGGGAGGAAATGCAGGGGGAAGATGTCCAGCTTGCCGAGGCCCTGAGTAATATTCAAAAGCAGGTCTCCATGCTGGACGCCGCGGTCCGTGCAGACTGGAACAGCATCGCCCGCAGTCTCACGCCGCACCTGACCAAACTCCATACCTGTGCCCGGGTGCTGCGCATCCGTGTGGAATTGCTGCGCTCCAATTCCCGCGAAGGCGTGGACCAGCTCGTCCTGAACCTCCTCTCCACACTCCCCGGACATACGCCCGGGGAGGAGCCTGATCCGGAGATCCAGCGCCAGGAGCTGCAGGAGGCCGCCGTCGAACTTGATCACGAAAAGCACGAAACCGGAGGCCTCCTCGATGTCATCAAAGGTCTGCTGATGTGGGTGGAAACGCCGGAGGAACGCGTGCTCAAACACCATACTCTCAAGGCGGAAGAAGCCGGCCAGGCCGCCTGATCTCTGAGAAAGCAGAAAGGCGGGAGGCAGTTTCTGATGCTGCTCCTGCCTTTCCGTTCGGAGTTCAGCCTTTAGGCTGAGGTGACGGCCTGGAGTTTCGGGGCGATTTACAGAAGATGCTCCGCGCCCCACAGCCTGAAGCCTGAACTCCAAACTCGACGGCGCGATTCAATCAACGTGCGCTCTTCCCACCCTTTTTGTCTTTGTCCTCAGGCTCTGCCTTCGGCTCGCGCTTTGGCTCTGCCTTCGGTTCAGGCCTTGGCTCGCGCCTCGGCTCTGCCTTCGGTTCAGGCTTTGGCTCGCGCTTTGGTTCTGCCTTGGGCTCAGGTTTTGACTCGCGCTTCGGCTCTGCCTTCGGTTCAGGCTTTGGTTCGCGCTTCGGCTCTGCCTTCGGTTCAGGCTTTGGCTCGCGCTTTGGTTCCATCTTTGGGTCTGCTTTCGGATTGTCCTTCGGTTCCAGCTTCGAAGGATCTTTCGGCTCCCCTTTTGGTTTCCTGCCTGGTTTATCCCCAGGCTGGGTGTCAGGGATTGGTTGCGGCTTGTCACCCCGGCCCGGCTTGTCACCGGGCTTGTCTTGCTTGTCGCCGGGCTTGACATCCTGGACGGTGATTTCCCGGCGCTTTGGCGGGGTGTCTTCTTTGGCGGCCTGCTCTGTTGCTTTAGCTGCGGCCGGCGAGCGCTGAATTTTCACACGCACGGGCTCCGTCTTCCCCGGAGCTCCTTTGCCGGGCTGGACAGTGTCAGGCGCAGCCGCGGGTTTCATGCCGAGCTTCCGGCGTTGATCACCGAAGTCACGGATTTCGCGCCCGTGCTTTGTAAGCTGCAGGCGCTCGTCCTCGTTCACCGCTTTCAGTTGGATGGGGTTCTCTTTGCTCGCCGCCAGTTGCGCCAGAGGTGTGGCGAATCCGGCATCCACGCGGCGATCTTTTCCGGTCCGGGCATTGAACTGCTCGAATGCGGCCAGGGTGTGCGGAGGGCGCTCATCCTGGTTCTCGCGGTAGAAGCGGAAGTTCTCCTCGTTGCGGCGCTCCCAGCGGTCGTCGTCACGGTGCGACCAGCGATTGTGGGCGTAGATGGGATCGTAACCGTGGCCGCCGGAGTAATAGCTGTAGGACGCGTAATAGCCGGACCGGCGGTATTCAGGAGCGTAGTAGTCGCCAAAGTAATAATGCCGGTGACGCGGGCGCAGGAAGAGGTGCTCCACCAGCGCGGCGAGGCTGATGACCGTGCTCGGACGGTAATAGTAATCCGGCCGCTCATAATAATTCCCGGAGAAACGGACCGGTGCGAAGATCATGCCGCGGCGGGCGACATTGTAGTCGTAGTAGCCATCCACATAGACGTAGCCGCGGGGGGTGCGGACGTAATACGACGGCACCCACACCCAGTCGGGTTGATTGACATCCCAGTATCCCGGACGCCAGAGGTAGCGGGATTCCCGCCACGCCCACGAGCCGGGCATCCATGTGTGATCTCTGGAAGGCGCTTTCACGTTCGGGCCGGCCTCCCTGCTCTCCGGCGGCTCGCTGAGGTATTCGACTTCATCCACGGCGGCATCAGCCCAGTAGCCGGAAATCCACTGAAACTCACTGCCCGCACCGGACCAGTATCCCGGCATCCACTGCCTGCCGGGCGGGAGATTCCGCCAGATGCCGCTGACCCAGATAAAGTTATTGCCCTCGTCATCCCATGCCCAGTAGCCCGGGATCCATGAGACGTTATCGCCCGCGGGACGCTGATCCGGCGGGAGTTCCTCGATGAGCGCCGGCGCGGCTCGCGGCACCATCATTCCAGGAATGGGTTTGAAAGAGATGGTTGCCGCGAAGCCCTCGTGGACCGGTCCGCGGGTGAGGACTTCCGCACCGTCGCCGGCAGCGGCTAAAGCGTCCGCCGCACGCGAGGACAGGCCGCCCGGCGAAAGTAGCATGGCGGCAGCGGCAAGGCCGGGACGCGCAAGGAAGCGAAGCATGTTGTGAAGAGGTGAGTTCATAATGTTAATGACGGGGATAATGTGATTGCGTCCGGCGCTGCCGGGCACGTTGGGACATTGGGCCGGCGCGGGCACAGAGCGATGGGGTGTAACCCTACCGGGACGGCAGGTCGGGTTTCACCCCATAGCCACGCGCCCCGGCTCCGGGCACGCTTCGGGCATATGAAATCCAAAAACGTCTTCGCTCTCATCCTCATCGCTATCGGCATCATTGCCCTCGTCTATCAGGGCATTTCCTGGACCACCCGGGAGAAGGCCGTGGACCTCGGCCCCATCCAGGTGACGGCGGAAAAGTCGCACTCTATTCCGCTCCCTCCCATCATCGGTGGCGTCGCGCTGGGCATCGGCATCCTCATGCTCGTCAGTTCCAGAAAAAGCGCCTGATGCCAACCGCGCCGCGTCAGTTGACCGCCAACCATAATCACCGCCCACACATATGAACATCACCAAAAGCATCGGCATGCTCCTGCTGGCCATCTACCTCATTCTCATCGGCATCATCGGCGTCTCCGACTTCAGCCTCGGTCAGGCCGCCATAGTGCTGCCGATCCTCGCCATCGCCGCCGGCGTCTTCATCCTCATCGGGAAGTAGAACTGCGGGAGACCACTGCGGGACATCTGTTTTCAAGCCTTCTTTGCCGGCGAGTCTGCACCTTTGACCGGCGCAAGGCGCCGCTCTGCGCACCGGCTTCACCCCGCATTGTCCGCGTGCCCAGTTGTCAGGATTCGCACACCGTCCACATTTCCTCCGGCTTATTTGGGCGTGGCGGGGGCAGCAGACGGGGCGGGGGATTCGGCGAAGGTGAGTTTCTTCACGAAGTGATAGAACGCCTGCTTCCATTCCGCCGCATCGTGGGCGTGTTCGGTAATGTGCCAGATGTGTGGGATGGATTTTTCCTTGAGATAACTGTGCAGGCCCTGGCTGATGCGGAGGAGGTTGTCTTTGGTGCCGCAGGAGAGCCAGAGGAGTTTGATCTGCGGTTTGGCGGTGTCGGGATTTGGCAGGAGTTCGGCGGGTTTTTTGGTGTTGGGGGCAGAGGAGAAGCCGCCGATCCACGCGAAGGTGTCGAGGTGTGTCAGTCCGAAGTTGAGGGACTGGCCGCCGCCCATGGAGAGGCCGGCGAGGGCACGGTGTTCGCGGTCTTTGTGGACGCGGTAGCGGGATTCGATGGCGGGGATGACGTCGTCCAAGAGGTCGCGCTCGAAGACGGCGAAGGCGGGAGCGGATTTGAAGACGTCGCCGCGGGGGCTGTCGTCCTTTTGCGCGCGGCCATTGGGCATCACGATGATCATGGGGACGGCCTTGCCATCGGCGATGAGGTTATCGAGAAGGACGTCCGGCGTGGCGAATCGCTGCCATTCGGTTTCGTCGCCGCCGATGCCGTGGAGGAGGTAGAGGACGGGGTATTTCTTTTCGGCGTTCGCAGCCTCGGCGTAGCCGGGCGGGGTGTAAATGTTCATCCTCCGTTTCGTGCCGACGGTTTTGGAGTCGTACTCGATCATCTCCAGTTTCCCGTGGGGAATGCTTTCCCGCTTCTTGTCCCAGCCGTCCCCGGGCGGGGAAAAGGCCGGTTTGTCGTCTTCGTTGAGGGTGATTTGGCCCTGGCCGCGGGGACTGCGGGGTTCGGCGGGCGGATTGGCGGGGCGGGGCTCCGGTGCAGCAGGATTTTGGGCCATCGCGGGGAAGGCGGCGGTGAGCAGAAGGAGGATGAGGTGGCGCATGGAAGTTTGAAGAGTCCTGTGCTTTCCAGCCGTGGGGTGCTTGCTCCGGACACCGTTTGCAGCGGAAACGACGCGGCATGATGTCGGCAGTGGGAACGATCCGCCTTGTCCGATCACCTCGTGATCAAACGCCGCTCCAGCCCTGCCGGCATAGCGATGACACGGAAATCCTTCTCCGCGCACCGGCTTCAAAGGCTGGCTGGTCGTTTCCCGGGTATTGCCCACGGGCTCTGCTGTCAAGATTTGCACACCGAACCTATTTCCCCCGGGCTGGCCCTGGCGGGGAACGGATCCGGCGGGCTCAGTTGGACGCGGACGGGCGCACTCATCCCCTCGGACGACTCGCCGTCGAGGGTCTTCGCCCAGGCTGTTCCTCGAAGGCACTGCTGCCCAAAAGCAGGAGCAGATGCGGCATCTGGAAGATGGGCGCAGCATCCTCGATGACGTCCGCGAGCAGGCGAATTCCCTCAGCAAAAGCCTCGGCAGGGATGATCGTGGCAAGCTCGACGAATACCTCACCAGCATCCGCGAGTTGGAAAAGCAAAT
>JANOZA010000731.1:0-3270 GCA_031429155.1 Verrucomicrobiota bacterium
CCCCCCCCCCGAGGGGCGCGCGGATAGAAACCTCCTATGCCTCCTTTGTCACCGCGGGCTGACCTGTCTCCCCCCGCGAGGGGGGCGCGTATTGAAACACAAAACAGGAGTGTTTCGGGAGCCCGCTCGAGGTCGCCCCCCGCGAGGGGGGCGCGGATTGAAACGGATGGGGACGCTAATCCAACCCGCCGCCCGACAGGGCCTTAATGGCCTCCGACGCCGGGTCAGGTGGCCGATCCCATCGGCAACCTGACCCGGCGGCGGGAAATTTTTTTGGCGAAAACGGGGAAGGGGAGTTGGAGGAGAAAGATGGTGTGGCGTGGACGGGAGCGGGAGGGAACGCTTGTGGAAGGGGAGGGGTGGATGGGTGGCTTGCCAGCTTCCGCCTTCGCCCTTACCGATGTCCGATGAACTGGCAGGAGAACATCACCCGCTGGCGGAGTTTGCCGCCGGAGGAGAAGCTGCGCCGCCGCTGGGAACCGAGCCGATGAAGGGCTGAGGCGAGATAGACAGACTGCGTCTGCCCGCAGGGTGAGCCGGGCGCGGGGCCGCTGGCGAATCATCCGATTCCGGAGGCGGTGGCGCGGAGCATGGCGTTCGAGGGGGAACCGGTTTCCGTGGAGATGATCCGCGCGGTAATCGCCCGGATCGAGCTGCCCGCTTTGTTGAAACCAGCGGGGGAATCCTGAGCTGTAAGGATTTGGCTCCGCTGCCGGGGAGCAGGTAACGGTGGTGGAGGCGGGGATCGAAGGCTATGGAGGCAGGTGGGTCGAGGCTCCTGCCGAGCCGACGATAATCGGGTGAGAGGGGGGCGGAGCGGGAGAACGCAGAGGGCGCTCCGCGCCGCCTCCGCCTGCGGAAGGATGGACTTCCGGCTTCCTGCAAGCCTGCCGGGAAGCTGCCGGTCACTGCGAGAACTTCCTTGCACCGTGTCACCGCAGCCCGTTTATAGCCGCCCCATTACCCATGCCGGAGGAACTCCACAGCGCAGAGGACGAAGTCGTGCTCGTAGGAATTGGCGTTTCCCCTGGAATCGCCAGGGGGCCGGTGTGCCTGAGCATGACGCTCTTTGATGTGCCGGAGAAGGAGGAGATCAGTCCCGACGGAGCGGAGGCGGAGTTGCAGCGGTTTCGTGAGGCTGTGGCGGAGACGAAGCGGCAGCTCGCGCATCTGCGTGACCGGGTGGCGGCGGAGGCGGGGACGGACGATGCTTTCATCTTCGATGCTCACCTGCTCATGCTCGAAGACCCGACGCTGCTGGTGGAAGTCGAGGGCCGCATCAAACGCGATCCGCAGCGTGCCGAGGGGGCTTTTTATGCGGTGATGTCGCGCTACATGGATGCCATGTCGCGGATGGACGATGACTATCTGCGGGAGCGGGTGGCGGACATTCAGGACATCGCGCGGCGGGTGGTGCGCGTGCTGCGCGGCCATGCGGATGAGGAAGCGCAGGATCATCCTCATATTCTGCTCGCGCAGGATATTTCACCCAGCGACACCGCGGCGATGGATCGGGCCAAGGTGCTCGGCTTCGCATCGGAAAGTGGAAGCCACACGAGCCACAGCACCATCATGGCGCGGAGCATGGCGATTCCTGCCATCGTGGGTCTGGCGGATATCACGGAGCGCTGTCACAACGGACAGGATGCGCTGCTCGACGGCTATCGCGGGCTGCTCATTCTCAATCCAACAGAGGAAACGCTGGCGCAGTATGACGGGGTGCGCCGCAAGAAGGCGGCGCTGGAGAAGCACCTGCATGGCATGATAGATCTGCCGGCGGTGACGCCGGACGGCCAGAGTGTCATCCTCTCGGCGAATATTGAGTTCGAGAGCGAACTGCCGTCGCTGACGGAGCACGGAGCGCAGGGAGTGGGACTTTACCGCACCGAGTTCTTCTATCTCAACCGTTCCGGACTGCCGTCTGAGGATGAGCAGGCGGAGAACTATTCCAGGGTGGCCGCCGCCGCCGGAACGCATGGCGTCATCATTCGCACGCTCGACATCGGCGGTGATAAATTGCACCACCTTCACGACGGCCTGGAGGAATCGAATCCTTTCCTCGGCTGGCGCGGCATTCGCGTCTCTCTGACAAGGCCGGAGGTTTTCAAAACGCAGCTTCGCGCCATCCTTCGCGCCAGTGCCGCCGGCAAGGTGCGGGTGCTCTTTCCCATGGTTTCGTGTCTTGAGGAAGTGCGGGCCGCGCGGGCCGTGCTCCAGGAATGCCGCGAAGAACTCATCGCCGAGGGCCGGCCCTTCGATGCCAAAATGGAGACCGGCGTGATGATCGAAGTTCCCGGGGCGGCGATGATCGCCGACGTGCTGGCACGCGAGGTGGACTTTTTCAGCATCGGCACCAACGACCTCATCCAGTACACGCTGGCCGTGGACCGGGGCAACGAAATGGTGGCCAGCCTTTATCAGCCCTGCCATCCGGGGATTCTCCGGCTGTTGCAAAACGTGACCCTTGCGGCGCGCCGCGCCGGCATTTGGACAGGTGTTTGCGGGGAGATGGCCGGGGATGTTTTGCTCACGCCGCTGATGGTCGGTCTCGGTTTTGAAGAGCTGAGCATGGCGGCGGTGCACTTGCCCCATGTGAAGTTCGCCGTCCGCCGGCTGCCTGCGGAATGGTGCCGCAACCTGGTGCAACAGGCTCTGGCTTGCGGTGACTCTGCGCACATCACCGAACTCTGCCGCGGTGCGGCAGTGGAGTATTTTCCGGAATTGGTGGCCTAGCGCTGCTACAGCGCGCTGTTTTGCACGGCCTCATTCCCGGTCTCGCCGGTGCGGATGCGCACGGCCTGCTCCACCGGGCTCACGAAGATTTTCCCGTCGCCGATCTTGCCGGTGTTGGCAGTCTTCGCGATCATTTCCACCACGCCGGCGACGCGCTCGTCATCAATGACGATTTCGATCTTCACCTTGGGCACGAAGTCCACGGTGTATTCGCTGCCGCGATAAATTTCCGTGTGCCCCTTCTGACGACCGAAGCCGCGGACCTCTGTGACGGTCATGCCCTGGATGCCGACTTCGGAGAGTGCGGCTTTGATGTCCTCAAGCTTGAAGGGTTTGATAATGGCTTCGACTTTTTTCATAATGGTAATGGGTGTGCTGTCTCTGGTTTATTTCTTTCCCTTTAGTTCCTCAAGTTCTTTCTCCAGGCGAACGATAATCTCCGAGGCTTTCTTGAGCCGGGCGGCGAGCACCCGGCTGAGGAATCCATAAAGCGCAGCGTAGTAAGTGGCGTTGTCTTCCTCCGGTTTGATCTCCTTG
>JANOZA010000732.1:0-1972 GCA_031429155.1 Verrucomicrobiota bacterium
GAACTGGTAAAAATAACGGGTCGCGGGCTTCAATCCGTCGAGAATGGCGGTGCCGGTGCCGCCCGAGTCATCGCTCAGAGCCGGGCCGGTCACTTCCCGCGCGCCATCGAGCGAGGCGGATTCTGAGACGCGCACGCTCCATGGAACGGCGGCGGTGGCGCGAATCCAGACGCGAGCTTCCGATGGCCCGGTGTGCCCCAGCATGGGGCCGGCCATGAGGCTCGCGGGGCCGGGCGGGTTGTCGGGAAGCGTGAGCGGCGCGCTCGGTTTGGCCGCGAAGAAGGCGACGGGCACGGCGGCCTCTCCCGCCAGCGACGGAGCGGCGGAACCAGCGGTGACAAGGGCGAGGAATTCTTTGCGGGTCATGCGGCCGCGAACCAGCGTCGTGCGCGGCGGCAAGTCAAGGCCTCGGCACGGCGCTACCGTGATCATGGTGATTGCACCGCCTCATGCCGTGCGTATCCACGCTCCACCCAAATACCACACACTATGAAATCACTCCGCCTAGTCCTTCCCGCCGCCGGCCTCGCCGCCATTGTCACGCTTTGCATCGGCCAGAATCCTGAAAACAAATTCGCCGTCGCTGCCGATAAGGCGGAGAAGATAAAAGCCGCGCTGCCCGGGAAGACACCGGCACCCGTAAAGAAGAAGCACGAGGTGCTCGTGTTCACCAAAACAATGACCTTCCGCCACGGTTCCATCCCCTATGGCGTCGAGTGCATGAAGCAACTCGGCACCAAGACCGGGCTCTTCAATGTGACGCACACGGAGGACGAGACGATCTTCAAGCCGGAGAGCCTCGCGAAATTTGACGCGGTGATCTTCCTCAACAGCACCGGCGAGGTCTTCAAAGGATCACCCGCCGGCGAAGACGTGCTCAAGAAGAGCCTGGTGGATTTCGTGCAGAGCGGCCACGGCCTCATCGGCATTCACTCCGGCGGTGACACTTATAATGGCTGGAAGGAATACGGCGACATGATGGGCACCGGCTTCATCAGCCATCCGTGGGGCAGCGGCGACACGGTGCGGGTGAAGAATCTCGATCCGAAGCATCCGCTCAACGCCGCGTTCAAAGGCGAGGGCCTGACGATCAAGGACGAGATTTACAAGTTCGCACCGGAACGCGCGCAGCCCACTGAGCGCCGGATGTTGCTCTCTCTCGACGCCGAGGGCACTGACATGAAAAAGGACGACGGTGACAAGGACGGCAAGCCGGACCGCGAGTTCTATCCCATCGCCTGGCTCTCCACCTACGGGAAGGGCAAGACCTTCTACTGCTCGCTGGGCCACAACGACGAAGTGTACTGGAACCCCGTCGTGGTGGAGCACTATCTCGCTGGCATCCAGTATGCGCTAGGTGAACTGCCCGCCGACGCGACGCCGAAGGCCGTGGCCATGCTCATGAACGACGGACGCATGGTGGCAGGCAACTGAGCCGCCCGTTATTTCCCCAGCCGCGCTGTGCCTGTCAGGGCCGGCGCGGCTTTTTCATTGCGGAGGAGCCGGAGCCGGAGCCGGGGGGGCTTTTTTCCGTGCCTCGATCTCTTTCAATGCCTTTTCGCAGCGGTCGAGGCTCTCCTGGATTTGCGGGCGTTTCCAGCCGCTTGGTGAGTGCTTGTGCAGCGCGGGCCAGTAATGTTCCCGCGCCTCCGCGTAGCGGCCTACGCTAAAAAGGTGGTCAGCATACCACCAGTGGATGAGCCGCGAGCCGTCGCCCCACGCGAGCGCTTTTTCCCACCATTGGGCCGCATCCTCCGGGCGCCTCAGCCGGTCGAAGGTTCTGGCGATGTTCGCGGAGATGGTGGCATTCTGCGGATAGAGGCGGTGCGCCACCATGAAGCGATCCAGGGACTTCTTGAGGAACTGCATTTGGAGGACGGGAACCTCGGCGAACAGGTTAGCGGAACCGGTTTCCGCGTAGCCCCAGTAGTTCCATGCGTTGTGGTTCTTCGGATCGGCATCCGCCGCCCGC
>JANOZA010000733.1:0-9698 GCA_031429155.1 Verrucomicrobiota bacterium
CACTTTTCCCAACAGCCTGCGCAGACAGCGAAGGTGACACGCCGGACTCTGCCCGGCCGCATTCCGAAATGTTCGTTGATCGCGTTCTCACGGGCTGGCGGGGTGGTAAAACAGGGATGTGCTTTTCTCTAGCCTTGGGGATCGCGTGGTGATAATACAGGTCCATGTCTGCGAGTCCCGAGTTCAGTCCGACACGCTGGAGTCTTATCTCCGCCGTGCGCAGCGGCGATGCGCCGCGCGCGCAGGAGGCGATGGAGACGCTATGCCGGTCCTATTGGTATCCGCTCTACGCCTACGTGCGCCGTCTCGGGCAGGCGCATGAAGACGCCGCGGACCTCACGCAGGGATTCTTTGCCGTGCTGGTGGAGAAGGAGCTTCTGACCCGTGCCGATCCGGAGCGGGGGCGGCTGAGGAATTTTCTCCTCACCGCGCTGCAGCGTTTTCTGCGCGATGACTGGCGCGCGCAGAACCGGCAGAAGCGCGGCGGAGGAGTGGAGATGATCTCCATTGATGAAGTGACCGCCAAGGGCCGCTACGCGCGCGAGCCTGTGGACACGACGACGCCGGAGAAACTCTACCATCGCCGCTGGGCGCTCACCTTGCTGGAACGCACGGTGCTAGCGGTCCAGGCCGACTACGCAGAGCAGGGGAAAGCCGCGCTCTTCGAAGCCCTGAAACCGGCCCTGACTGAGGATCCGGACGCAGACTCTGCAGCCGGCACCGGGGCCAAACTCGGCATGACCGCCGGCGCCGTTCGTGTGGCCATCACCCGTCTCCGTGCGCGCTACCGTGCCAAACTGCTCGCTGAGGTCGCCGCCAGCATGGACGCGCAGACGGAGGCCGAAGTGGACGAGGAAATCGCCGCGCTCTTCCGGGCGCTTGGATAGCTGCCGCACCGGACTGGACGGCGCAGGCATTTCGGACAGAATGACGGGACGCAAAACTCCGATGTCAGAAGCCACCGTTCCACCACCCGATGCCGAAACTGTTCTCGGCCTCGATCCGCGTGCTTTGCTGGGCCGCGCGGTTCTGAAGCCGGAGGGACGCGCGGTGAGCGGGCAGCGAGTGGGGGATTATGAACTGCTGGAGCGCATCGCGGAGGGCGGCATGGGCGTGGTCTATCGTGCGCGGCAGGTTTCGCTGGGGCGGATCGTCGCTTTGAAAATGATCCGCTCCGGGTTACTGGCCACGCCGGTGGAGGTGCAGCGGTTTCACCGCGAGGCCGAGGCGGTGGCGAGTCTGGATCATCCGCACATCGTGCCGATTTATGAAATCGGTGAGGATGAAGAGCGGCACTTCTTCAGCATGAAGCTGATCGAAGGCGGCAACCTCGCGCAGTGGAGTGCGGAGTGCAGTGAGGAGCGCCGGCACAGCGCGGAGTGGACGCAGCAGGCGGCGGAGATCGTCGCTCACATGGCGCGCGCGCTGCACCACGCGCACCAGCGCGGCGTGCTGCACCGCGATGTGAAGCCGACGAATGTGCTCCTCGACGAGCAGGGCACGCCGCACCTCACAGATTTCGGACTGGCGAAGCTCACGGAGGGCGGCGCGGGCATGACGATGAGTTTGGCGGTGATGGGCACGCCTCATTACATGGCGCCGGAGCAGGCGGCGGGGGACAATGCGCGCGTCACGTTCGCGGCGGACATCTACAGTCTCGGCGCGGTGCTTTATGAATTGCTCAGCGGGCATCCGCCATTCGAGGGCGGCACCACGCTGGATCTGCTGCGGCAAGTGCAGGAGCGCACGCCTGTTCCGGTGCGCAAAGCGAACCCCGGCATCGCCCGGGACTTGGAAACGATCTGTCTCAAGTGCCTGCAAAAAGCGCCGGCGGATCGCTATGCTTCGGCGGAGGAATTGGCCGCTGATCTCGAACGCTGGCTCGCGGGCAAACCTGTCCACGCGCGCCCGGTCGGCGCGGCGCGGCGGCTGTGGCTCTGGTCGCGGCGGAATCCTGCGGCTGCCATCGCGGGCGTGTTGCTGTTGATGCTCGCCGCCGTGGCCAGCGTGGCCGCCGTGCGACTGCGCGGGCAGCGCGACGAGATCAACGAGGGGCTCGCCCGTTCGCTGCTGGCGCAGGCTTATGCGCAGCGTCTCGGCACCGCACCGGAGCGCCGCCCGCAGAATCTGAGTGTGCTCGCAGAGGCCGCGCTCATTCGTCCTTCGCTGGAGTTGCGCAACGAAGCCATCGCCACGCTGGCGCTGCCGGCGCTCGGCCCGCCGCAGTCGTGGCACCCGGGGGAGCGTCAGCTTCACAACCATCAGCGCATGCTCAGCGCAGATGGAGAGCGCTATGCCCTCTTCGGCCAGTCGCAGGGCGTCACCGTTTATCAGCGCCGCGAGGGCACGGTGCTGGCCGGGTTGATCACGCCGCCGGGACATTTGTTCATCGGCTTCCTCAGTCCCGACGGACGCTTCTTCATCAACTACGACCAGGCGCACAACGTCTTCGTGTGGGACTTGAGCCTCGCCACGGGCGGGCCGATGCCGCACTCGCGCGTCCTGCCAGGCCCGTGGGGATACTACGGCGACTTCACTCCGGACAGCCGTGCGCTCGCCCTCCCGGGAAGGGATAGCCGCGTTCACTTCTTCGATCTGGAGAGCGGCGCGGAACGGATGAACGTGCCGCTTTCCAGTCAGGCCAACCGGCTCGCCATCGCACCCGGAGGCGACCGCTTCGTCTCCACTACGGGAGGCACGCTGCATGTGTGGGCGCTCAGCCCGGCAGGCGAGATTGGGAAACACCAGCACCACTCAGCCATCACTGCACTGGCATGGCATCCGCACGGGCGCTTCGTCGCGGCGGGCTACCAGAACGGAGAGATGCAGCTTTTCGATAGCGTCAGCGGCACCTCGCGCTGGCTCACTCCCCACCAGCAGTATGTGGACAGCCTGACGTTTGACGCGGGCGGCGGGATGCTCGCCTCGTCTTCGTGGGACAGCATCCGCCGCTACTGCGACACGGCCACGGGCCGCGTGGTGTTTGAGATGAAGGAGAGCGGCGGCATCCGCGCCACCAGCGATGGGCAATGGTTCGCGACGTTCGATGACGACGGCTCCATCCGCGCGCGGGAATTGCTGCGCAGCCCGGTGTTTCGCACCTTCACCAGTGCCGGCCGGGGCTGCCCGGAATTGTCCGGCGTGGACCTCAGCCCGGATGGGCGCTGGCTGGTGTCAGGAGAGGCCGCAGGACTGCATCTTTGGAGCATGACCACGGGTGACGAGGTGGCATTCCTCGCCTCGGAAACCGCGTGGCGTCCGCGCTTCCATCCCGGCGGGCGCTTCATCGTGTCGGGCGGCAAGACGCACCTCCTGCGCTGGCCGTTCGACACAGCGACGGGCCGCGCCGGGACGCCGGAGCCGATCATCACCATGGAGGGCGAGCGATTTATGGAGGCGGAATTCACACCAGATGCGGAATGGCTGGCAGTGCCCTGCGATCACGGCTCGCGCGTTTTTCCGTGGAGCGATCCGGCACAGGCGACCGTCTTCGGGCGCGGGCTGAAAATCGCCGGCCACGACTACGTTAGCCTTTCACCGGATCGCACCTGGGTCGCTGGCGCATCCTTCAACGGCGCGGGCGTGAACATCTGGAACGCGCGCGACGGCACGCTGCTGTGCCATCTGCTGGAGAACAACAACGCCCGTCTCGCCCTCAGCCCCGACGGGGCCACCCTGGCCACCGCCACCGCCGGCGAACTCGTAATCTGGGACACCGCGACCTGGCAGCCGCGCCGGCGCACCAAAACCGGGGTGGTGGACGCCGTGCCGGTGCCCGCCGCATTCAGCCCGGACGGCGCCGTGCTCGCCGTGGCCCTCATGCGGCAGGAGATTCAACTGCTCGACCCTCACACGGGAAGTCCGCTGGCAACACTGGCCGCGCCGCTCCCGCTGAACCTTGTTACGCTCCGCTTCAGCGCCGACAGCCGCCACCTCGCTGCACAGACGCGCGGCCCGGTCATCCACCTGTGGGATCTGCATGCGCTGCGCCGCGAACTGCGCGCGCTGGGGCTGGACTGGTAGTGTTTTCCACGCCGCTGTTGATGGCATCGTCGCTGCCTGCCGCCTCCGCAGCTTTGCGCGAAAATTCCGCGTGTAACGATTTGCCCCCCGCGGCTTATACAGAGTGACAACCGCCCGCCCGTCATGGAAATCATCATCAACCAAACCCCTCTCACTGCCGCCGAACTTCAATCACTCCAGCAGCAATACGGTATCCAACTCACGCCAGGCCGTTACTGGTACGACCGCCTCTGCGGCGCATGGGGCCAGGAGGGTGGCCCGGCGCTGGGCTTCGTCATGCCGGGCATCGCCGCCGGCGGTCCGCTGCGCGCGGATGCTTCGGCGGGCACCACCGGGGTCTTTATCAATGGCCGCCAGCTTCACCTGCTCGATGTGCAGGCGCTCCAGCGGTTCATCCCCGTGCTGCCCGGTCGCTACTGGGTGGATGCCGCGTGGAACTGCGGCTCTGAAGGCGGCCCATCGCTGTTCAATCTCGCGCACGTCATGCGCATGAGCGGCGCCTCCGGCAGCGGCGCATGGAGCCACACTACCAGCATGTTCACCGACAGCACCACCGTCGGCGGCGATGGCCAGGGCTTCCTGTATGTCTCCGGCAAGGACAGCAGCGGGAACAGCTACAGCTACTTCCCGTAGCCGGGCGTTCCTCCGCTGCGCTGCGGAAAGTGAGGAATTGTCTGTAACGATCCGCCTCCCGTGGCTTAACATGAGGTGTGGCTGACGTTTGCTCAGTCCCGCGCTTTCGCCCGGCCATTGCCTTTCAGTCCCGCATTCACCATGAAAACACTCCGCTCTCTCCTCTCCCTCTTCGCCGTCGCGGCGGCACTCGTGCTCTCCGGCTGTGCGCCGCCGGCCAGCATTCCCAGCGAGTTCACCGGGCGGACGGATCAGAATTTCGCCAACCTGGTCCTGTCCCACTCCATAAGCTTGGCGGTGAGCCAGCCTGACGGCAAAATCATCATCGGCGGCCACTTTATCAGCGTGGGCGGCGTGGCGCGCACGGGCTTGGCGCGGCTCATGGCCGATGGCTCCTTGGATGCCGGCTTCAATCCTGTTTTGCGGAGCAGCGTAGGCGAAAATCAAGCGAATGTGGCTGATATCGCGGTGCAGACCGATGGGAAAATACTGGTCCGATCCCCCTCCCTGGCGAGCGTCAATGGCCAGCCGCGCCGCGAGATCTTCCGGCTGCACGGCAATGGCACGCTCGATGTGGCGTTCGACTCGGGCGCTGGCCTGGAGCAGGTCCGGCAGGGCCGGCCCACTATCCCCGGATATTCAACTGAGATGGAGCTGCAGGCCGACGGCCGGATTCTGCTCGGCGGCGTATTCAATTCGGTGAATGGTGTGCCGTCCAACGGTTTGGTGCGCTTGCTTCCCGATGGCACTTTGGAAAGCACGGCGACGTTCGATCCTGGCACCGGTTCTCTCTTTTCGGGTGCCCTGGCGCTCCAGCCCGATGGGAAGTTTCTGGTCGAATTTTATGATGAGGCAACCAATGATTACTCCCTGATCCGGTGCCATCAAAATGGCAGTCGGGATGGCACGTTCAGACCCTTCGTGTTCGACGCCGTGGTGAGGTCCATCGCCGTGCAGCCTGATGGGAAGATCCTCATCGCCGCCCACAACCGCACCACCGACAACTCCCACATCCTCCGGTTGCTGTCGGACGGCACTACGGACACGTTTTATCGCGGAGCCAACGGGATCGTGCACACGATCACGCTCCAGGCCGATGGGAAAATCCTGCTGGGCGGTGATTTTGTTGACGTGGGTGGCAGATTGCGCACGTCCCGCATCGCGCGGCTGCTGCCCAACGGAGAGGTGGACCCTTTCCTCCAAACCGGAGCCGACATGGATGCCGCCGTTCGGGACGTGTCGCTCCAAGCGGACGGCGCAGTCGTGGCAGCGGGGGATTTCACCCGGATCTATGGCGAACCCCGCAACCATCTGGTCCGGCTGAGGAATGACACCGCCATCCAAAAACTGACGGTGCTGGATGGCGGCACACGCGTGGTGTGGGCGCGCGATGGCACGGCACCGGAGGTCTCGCAGGTGACGCTCGAGCTTTCGACGGACCACGGCACGAGCTGGAGCCTGCTCGGCAGACCCGGCTGGCTAAGCTCCCGCTCCTGGCAGCTCACCGGGTTGAGTCTGCCCGCCACCGGTCTGCTCCGGGCGCGGGGCCGCACCAGCAACTCCGGCCTCGTCGAGCAGGTGGCGGAATTCCCCTGCGATGACACCGCGCTGGACACGGCGATCACCGCCGGTCCCGCCGGCGTCACGGCGGAGAGCAGCGCCATCTTCCGCTTTGCCGCGAATGTGCCGGCGCAGCATTTCACCTACCGTCTGGATGGCGGCGCGCCGGTGCAGACGGTCCCGGCCACGGCCACTTTCACCGGGCTGGCTCCCGGTGCGCACACGTTGACCGTCTTTGTGACGGAGCAGTCAGGCTATGCCGATCCGACTCCTGCGGTGCGCACCTGGACAGTGGCCCCCATCACGCCCCGGGCGGGCAGTCCGGACACCGGCTTCATCCATGCGGATGACACCCCGCCCTTCGTCAGCGGCGGCGCGGTGCAGCGGCTCGCCGTGCAGCCGGATGGAAAAATCCTCGCCGCCGGTTCCTTCTCCACGGTGGAGGGCGAGCCGCGCCGCTACCTCGCGCGCTTCCTGCCGGATGGCGCGCTGGAGGATACGTCCACCTTCGACATCGGCGATGGCTTGCTCAACTACGCCAACGCTCTCGCCGTGCAGCCGGACGGGAAAATCCTCCTCGCGGGCTACTTCCTCGAGTTGAATGGCCTCATGCGGACTCGCATCGCACGGCTCCTTCCCAACGGCGCGGTGGAGAGCACGGCCACCTTCAACACCGGCACCGGTGCCAGTTCCGGTATCGAAGCGATGGTCCTCCAGGCGGACGGGAAGATCATCATCGCGGGCGACTTCACCTCCTTCAATGGTCAGCCGCGCGTGCGAGTGGCGCGACTCCTGACGGACGGCTCGCTGGACCACAGCTTCATCCCTAACGTGGACGGCACCGTCTCTGCGATGGCGCTCCAGCCGGACGGCAAGGTGCTCATCGCGGGCACTTTTTTCCAGGTGGACGGGCAGACGCGCCCCGGACTGGCCCGTCTCCTGGCCACGGGCGCACTGGATCCCGGATTCGTGCCCGGGATTGTCGGCGGCTCGTATCCATCGGCTCTCGCCGTGCAGCGCGACGGCCACATCCTCGTGAGCGGCTATTTGCCGCGTGCGGTCCCCGGGCCGCCGAAAGGGCTCGTGCGGCTCCTGCCTGACGGCACCGAGGAAAGCGCGGCCACTTTTCTGCCCGGCACGGACGTGAGCGACATCAACGACATGACGCTCCAGTCCGACGGGCGCATCGTGGTGGGCGGGAGCTTCACCAGCATGAGAGGCCAGCCGCGCGGTGGCATCGCCGTGCTGCTGCCGGACGGCAGCCTCGCTCCCACCGATGTCTTCGACACCGGAGCCGGCGCGCGCAACGGTGCCGGGACTGGCACCGTGAATGCCATCGCGCTCCAGGCCGATGGGAAAATCCTGCTCGGCGGAAATTTCACCGCCGTGTCCGGGCGTGCGTTCACCCAAATCGCCCGGCTGCTGAATCACGGAGCCGTTTCCGAGATCACCCTCGACGCCGCCGGCACGGCCCAGTGGCTCGTCGGCAACAGCGCGCCGGAAGTGGACCAGGTCCGCTTTGGTATGGACACCGGCACCGGCTGGCACGACCTCGGCCCTGGCGTCCGCACGCTGGCAGGATGGAAAATCTGCGGTCTGCCCCAGCCGGCCGCCGGCACCAGCCTCGGAGCCATTGGCCGCGCCTCGTCCCGGACCGGCAACGGCAGCCTCATTGCGAAAACCCGCCGTTTTGGCTCCGCCCGCCAACGCTGGCGCGAAGACACCTTCGGAGCCGACGCTGCGAACCCCGCTATCGCCGGCGACCTCGCCGACCCCGATGGCGACGGCGTGGCCAACCTCATGGAATACGCCGGCGGCTCGCACGCGCTCAATGCCGGCTCCCGTCCGCGCATGGCCGGCGGCGTGGAAGGCAACAACGCCTACTTCATCGCCGAGCGCCCCATCGCCGCCACCGGCATCGCCTACGGCGTGGAAAAGTCCACGGACCTCCAAACCTGGACGAACGCGGCCTTCACCGAAGAAGTCCTCACGGATGACGGCATCACTCGCACCGTGAAAGTCACCGTCCCCATCGAGATCAACAACCCCGCCAAACCCCAGGGCTTCATCCGCGGCAAGGTCAGCGTCATTCCAACGCCGTGAGCGGGCTGCGCGCCATCCATGTCCATCCACCATCGTCCGCTAATTCCAGTCTCCATATTTCAGCATTCATCTCTCATCCTTATGAAACTTCTCCGCTCCTTTCTTCGCATGTTCGCCGCTTTCCTCGTGGCGGGTGTGCTCTCCGGTTGTTTTGAAACGCCCGTGCCGGGGCAGGCGGAGCCGCGGGTGGGGGTGTTGACACCGGGGCCGGAGGAGCCGCTGGAGGTGCAGGCCATTGCGGTGCAGCCGGATGGCAGGTTCTTCATCGGCGGGCAGTTCAGCATGGTGCAGGGCATTCCCCGGCGCAGCCTCGCCCGCATCAATGCGGATGGGACGCTGGATTCGTCTTTCGACCCGGGCATCGGGCCGGGGCTGGCGCAGTTCAGTGAGGATGCAGACGTCAATAAAATCGCCGTGCAGCCGGACGGGCGGATTCTGGTGAGCGGTTACTTTACGTCGTGGAGCGGCCACGGTGCTCCGGGACTGGTGCGGCTGCACATTGACGGCACCGTGGACACATCCTTCAACACGCAGGGTCTCCACATCCGAGCTTGGACGCTGCAGTTGGACGGGAGTGTTCTGGTTCTCGATTGGGAACGGGGGGTGGACACCCCAGTGGATCCGCAGATCCCAACGGATATGAAGATACTCTGTCTGCTTCCGGACGGAACCCGGGTCAGCCATTTTGGACCTTTTTCTTATGCCGGGCAGGCGGGTTCCATGGCGGTGGATCAGCGGGGTCGAGTCTTTCTGGCCGGTTACTTTGATCCGCCAGGTGGGCTTATAAGAGATGAGATTACGGCGGTCCGCATCGGCCCGGATGGCTTTCACCCCCTTCTGTCCGCGTCCGAGGGTAACCCAGGGAGCCTCTTTCGCAATAATTCAGCCGACGGACTCATGCTCCAGCCGGATGGCCATGTGGTTCTCATCGGTAGGTTCGAGCCACTGAACCAAAGAATCCTGAACCTGTACCGCCTCACGGACGAAGGCGTGGCGGAAGGTGGGGGTTTCAACGATCACCTGCAGGCGCGATCGAATGCTCTCGACGATCGTGAGGAAGCGTCCGCTGCCGCGCTCCAGGCGGACGGCGGCGTGTTGATCACGGGTGACTTCGACGGCCACTACTACCACTGCGGGCAGTTCCAGGAGTGGTGTGTGGACGACCATTATGTGACGGGCCAGTATGCTGAGAATATTCTGAAACTGCGGCGCAACGGCGCGTTGGATCCATCGTTCGCGCCCCACCAGGAAACGCGGCAGGCGGACTCCCGGGACCGCTCTCTGTCATGCGTGCTGGTCAAGCCGGACGGCAGGGTGATCGTCGGCGGGCGGGAGGGCTATCAGCAGTATCACAATGGCGGCGTGGTGCAGCGGCTGGA
>JANOZA010000734.1:0-2308 GCA_031429155.1 Verrucomicrobiota bacterium
CAACGATCCTGACTTTTTCCAGGGTGGCATCCGCGGGCTGCTCTCGCAGTTCATCGAAGTGGACCGCGAGTATATTCCCGCCATCGAGGCCGCTCTGGGGGCAAATCTGCAGGCCGTCCTCGTCGCCAACTCGATGATGGCGGAGAACATCATTGATGTCCTTACGCGGAACAGCCTCGGCAAGGCGCTGGTTTTGCCCGAGGATTTGCTGCGCACCATCAGTGAATATCAAATGCTCACGCCGCCCGAGGGCGGCATCGCGTGGGCGGCGGACATCGTGCAGGCGAAGGACACGGTGCGCACGATGGTGCATCAGTTGCTGGCGAATGTGCTCATTGTCCCGGATCTCGGCATGGCACTGCGCCTGAAGAAGGACAATCCGGAGATCGCCTTCGCCACGCTTAGTGGTGAATTTGTCAGCATCGAGGGAGCAGTCTGCGGAGGCATCGCTGCGGACAAGGCCGGCAGTATTCTCCAGCGCCAGGCTGAGTTGAAGGACTTGGAAGAGGAAGCGTCCCGCCTGGAGATGCATCTGGCGCTGCTGGAAGCCGGTCGCGCCAGGCAGTTGGACGATCAACAAAGCATCAGGCTGCAACTTGATGAGCAGCGCGAGATACTCCAGTCGCGCCGGGTGCAGGAAAGCCAGTTGCAGGGGCAATTGTCCCTCACCGCCCGGGAAATGCAGGCGCTCGCCACGCGGATGGAGGGTCTTCAGTGGGAGCAAACCGAACTGGGGCGCCGTCAGGAAGCGCTGGCGCGAAAGAATGAGGAAGCGCTTGGCCGCCGTGCGCGTGCCGAGGAGGAACTGGAGGCGCGCCGTGACGAAGCCGTGCAAATGGAATCCCGGCTTGAATCGGCCATTCGCAATGAAGCAGACACGGTCGAATTGCTCAACGAAATCCGCACCGCTCAGGCGGTGGAACAGCGCGCCGAGCAGGCCATGCAGGCACAGCGCGCACCGATGACCGGTCGCGTGCAGGAGCTCCACGAAGCCATCGCCCGCCGTCGCCGCGAGATCGAATCATACCAGGAGCGCATTGATGCCGCCCGCAGTGAAAACGACCGACTGCACGAGGAAATCATCTCCGTTCGCAGCCTCGTGGAGGAAATGGTCCAGCGCATCGAGACGCAGACGGAAGACCGCGCGCTGCGCATGGAATCCGTCACCACCCGCGAGTCCAAACTGGCCACCGCCCGCCGCGAGATCAGCGCCTTCGCTGACCAGCGGGGTCGTGAAGAAGTCCGCTCCACTCAAGTCACCCTGCGCATGGAAAATCTCCACAGCTACGCGCTGGAGCGCTACCGTGTGGACCTCACCACTTTTGAACAGGACATCCACTCCCTGCTTTCTTGCATTTCCTCGCAGAAGGCCGTGCGCAGCCGCAGCGGGAAACGGGCGGCCAGAGCAGTGAAAGTCGCGGAGACGGCGGATGATGGCACCGAGGGCGGACAGGACGTTGTGGTGGATGAGACCACGGAGACAATGGAGTCCGGCGATTCAGCTTCGGCCGAAGAAATGCCCGCAGGCGAAGACGATCCCCCGGCCGTGTTCATCGCTGAAGACGAGGATGACTCCTGCGATCTCACCGTGATCATCGAAGAAGACGTGGACTGGGCCTTCGTGGAAAACACCGTCGCCGAACTCCGCCAGCGCCTCGACAGCATGGGGCCGGTGAACCTGGACGCCATTCAGGAATACGAGGAACTCGAAGAGCGCCACAATTTCCTCCAGAACGAACTCAACGATCTCAACAGCGCGAAGGGCGAGTTGCTCAACGTCATCCAGCGCATCAACGACGAAACGAAGAAGCGCTTCATCGAAACCTTCTACCAAGTGCGCGACAACTTCCGGAACACTTTCAAGGAACTCTTTGGAGCCGGTGCTCAGGCAGACCTCGTGCTCGTCAACGAACAGGATCCACTCGAGAGCGGCATTGATGTCATCGCGAAACCCCCGGGCAAAAAGCCGACCAGCATCACGCTACTCTCCGGCGGCGAGCGAAGCATGACGGCCGTCGCGCTGCTCTTCTCCATCTACATGGTCAAGCCAAGTCCGTTCTGTATTCTCGACGAGCTGGACGCTCCACACGACGAATCAAACATCGGGCGCTTCCTCAAGATGCTCGACCGTTTCATCGAGAAGAGCCAGTTCGTCATCGTGACTCACAACAAGCGCACCATGCGCCGCGCGGACGTGATGTATGGCGTGACGATGGAGGAATTCGGCGTCAGCAAGCCCGTCGGCATGAAGCTCACCGAAACCGAAGGGCGCAGCAGAACCAGTGCCTCTGAATACGCGGCTCCCAGC
>JANOZA010000735.1:0-13854 GCA_031429155.1 Verrucomicrobiota bacterium
TTACATGGCAAGTATACAATACGTTTATTATCAATGATTTACGGCTTAACTGAGCGCCATTAGGGTCGGTGGGAAAATGGAAAATGTAAAATGGGGTCGGTGTGCATAACTTGACATTGACAAGTCCCCGCCCGCCCGCTACGGGGCCGGCATGGCCCGCAGCATCCGCATTGAGTATCCTGGAGCGTTCTACCACGTCATGGCCCGCGGCAACCGCCGCGAGGCCATCTTCCTTGATGATGATGACCGGCGTTTCTTTCTCCACACCCTGGCCCAGGCTTGTGAACGGACCGGCTGGCGGGTGCATGCCTGGGTGCTCATGGGAAATCATTACCATCTCTTCATCGAGACCCCGGAAGCAAATCTCTCCGTCGGCATGAAGTGGTTGCAAAACACCTTCACGCGGCGCTTCAATGTGCGGCACCGGAAGTGGGGCCGGGTCTTCGGTGACCGCTTCAAGGCGGTGCTGGTGGAGGGCGGATCGGCCCATCACTACGGGACGCTGCTCGACTACATCCATCTCAACCCGGTGCGGGCAAAGATCATTCGTCCGGCCCGCGAGGAGAGCATCCTTGATTTTCCGTGGAGCAGCGTGGCCGGCGGCTATGCGCTGCCAGCGGGCGGGCGGGCGAAATGGCTGGCAGCGGCGGCCGGATTCGCGGCCTGTGGGTTGGAGGATACTGCGGCCGGGCGACGGCAATTTGTCGGGCGACTCGACCGGCGGGCCGTGCGGGAGGAAGCCGGGCGCTGCGGCGTGCCGGTGCTGGAAGAGGAGTTGGATGCGCGGTGCAGCCACCTGCGGCGCGGGTGGTACTGGGGCACCCAGGCGTTTGCGGAGCGGATGCTGCAAACCTTTCGTCCTGGCGCGGCGGGCAAGGTAAAGTCCCGGGCGATGCTCCGGGCACCGGAGCGCCGGGCACATGGGCAGCAGCAGGCGGAGCAATGGCTGCGCGAAGGACTCGCGGCTGCCGGACTCACGCCCGGCGAGCTGGCCGGCCTGAAAGCCACCGACCCCCGCAAAGTCGCCCTCGCTGATCTGCTGTGGCGGCACACGACCGTATCGCAGGCCTGGCTGGCGGAAAAGCTGCACCTTAGCAGCGCGGCAAACGTCAGCCAGGTGCTGCGACGCACCGCGCCGGAAGTATTGAAACACAAGCGCCGTCTGCCCGCAGCCTTGCGGGATTTTCTGAAAGCCGCCACCTTGGATACCCCGTGATGAAAGAGCTGTCCCGAGATGGTTTGTCAATTTATGCACACCGACCCCATTTCCCCGCCCGGCCACGAACCAATTAGCAACGAACCATTGGCAATATGACTGATTATTCGTTTTTCGAAGCAGCGCTTCACTCTAAGCGCCGGCTGCGGGAGTATTATGGCAATCTGCCGGCCTTCATGGATGATGAGATGGAACGGTTTAACCTCGGAATTCAGCCGGTCACCGTGGGTGACTTTGGGGATTGCCGTGTAATTGAAGCTACGAGTTGCGCACAAACACCCGGTATGGGAGTGAAAGCCATAGAGACGATTCTCCACCAACCTCTGCCGGATGATTTTCGGGATTTCTACACCCTTTTTGCGGAGGCGGTGATTGTCACGCGTTCCCGTCCGTTGCATCTCTGGCCAGTTTCAAAGATAGTATCCACCCTTGGACTATACTCTTGGGAAATCCAGGATGAGGAAGCGCGGCGTTCTTTTCGATTTGGGGCGTACTTGGACGATGAAACAAGGCAATTTGCGCTTGGGCAACATCCTGGTAGCACCGAAAAATGGTCCGTTTTGAGGACCAACATTGAGGAATCTGATAAGGAGTGTGCGAATTCTTTTGCAGGCAACCCGGGCCATTTTAGCCTGGGAGATTCATTTCGCGGTTGGTTAGCGAAATTCATCGCGTCCGACGGGATGAACGATGTCTTTCTTGCTGAGCATTCCTGCAGCCCCGGCGGTGCTGCGTACGATCCCGTCACATCCAACGATTAGTTCCCAAATATTTGTATTATGACTGACTATTCGTTTTTCGAGGAAACCCAGCACCGTACGCGAAGATTTCGAGAGTACTATGGCAACATTGTACGCAGCATGGAGGACCGGATGGATGAGTTCAATCTTGGCACGCGTCCAGTCGCGATTGCTGATCGTGGAGATCATCGGGTGGTTGAGATCTCGAGCTGCGCGCGTTCACCAGGCGTGGGAGTAGAAGCTATTGAGGCCATTATTCGCCAGCCGCTGCCAGATGACTTTCGCGATTTCTATGCCAGCTACTCTGAGGCAGTAATTGTCACAAGATCACGGCCATTGCATCTCTGGCCGGTCTCGAAAATTGTTTCGGCTCTTGAACTCAATGCGTGGGCCTTTGAGGATGATGACGTACGGCATTTTTTCCGATTCGGAGAGTATCTACATGCTGACGCTTCACACTTTGCTTTGGGACAGTCGCCTTCGGACTATAAGAGTTGGCCTGTGTGGTTCACCAGTATTGAAGAAACGGACAAAGAGTGCGAAGTGAATTTGATGTCCGCCTCAAATCCGTACAGCTTGGGAAGGTCATTCCGCGAGTGGTTGAAAGAATTCATCGCATCCGACGGGATGAACGATTACTTTCTTAGTGAACACGCGGAAAGCCCCGGAGGTGCCGCGTATGACCCTGTCCCATCCGATGAATTAACCTGAGCAACTCACTGAGTCTTCTGCCATTCGCCGGAGCAACGCCGGCAATCCTTTTGGCGGACCAGCAAATTCCAACCTACCCAACGAAGATCATGAAAAACAAGGCCGGCAGCCGCTTTACTCTCCGAACCCCAACCGTTTTCATCGCCGCTCTATTCGCAATTCTTTGTGGGAGAATCCACGCCACCGAAACCATCATCGCCCCTGTCGGCGAGTATCACGTGCCCGTGCCGTTCGGCACTTCGCCTTGGGTGTATGGGCTGGTGACGGAGGAGAAATGGCGGGGACAGTTGCAGGAGGTTTGGATCAATGGCTCTTTCATCCCGAACCAGACGGGTTGCATCCTGGTGGTGGACGGACCGCCGCTGGTTGAGAATGCCTTCACACAGGGGAAGCACTATGTGGAGGTAATGGATGGCGTGTGGCAGGGTTTGGTGTTGGACATCTACTATAATTACGACGGTGGAATGACGAAATATGGGGACGCGTCGCCGGCAGGATTCGATCTGCAGCCGGGCACGACCCTGGCGGTTCGTGCTCATGCGACGCTGGGGACGATGTTTCCCCGGGGGCGCTCCGGTTTTTTGGCGGGGGCGGACCTGATCATGGTGGCGACTCCGGTGGATGACGGGTATGGCGGGGTGACGCAAGTGGAGCGGGTGTTTATGCATAACGGCCTGAACTGGGAGGATGGTGCCAGCCTTGAGCCCGGGGACGATGTGGTGGTGTATCCCGGGCAGGGGTTTCTGGTGACCATCGGCGGTGACTCCACAGACGGGCCGCGCCATTTGGCCTTCGGGGCCGGGCCGGTGTGCCATGTGAAGGCCACGCCGACCCTGATCCCGCTGACACCGTGCTGGTCGGCAGTGCAACTCATGGGGCCCGTGTGGCCGGTGGAAATGGATGCCGCCGGGGCGCTGCGGACAGTGGGAGTGCAGGACATCGGGCTGTTCCAGGCGATGGAGCCCTGGTCCGATCTCGCCGTGACTTTCTCCAGTAATGGACTGCTGCAGGATATGGCGCTGTTTGGCTCTGACGGGGTGGAACTGATGAATGCGATGAACTGGTCGCCTGGCTCTGTGACATCGACGGACCGGTTTGTGAAGGGCTCGGCGCTCTACTTCATGTCGTGCAGTCCACACTACTGGGTGACGGAAGGCGTGAAGTGAGGCGCACGATCCAGAATCGCCAGCTTCGGGCGTAATCCTTGCTCGCGGGAGCAGTTTCCCCTGAGACGCCTGAGCGGGCCCATTACGGTGCCGGCAGAAAGACGAAGCTCTCGGAATCAATCTGAGTCCCGCACGGCAGCGTCACCTCGCGGCCAAATGGCATTCTGCAAATAATCGAGCCGTCGTCACAGTGGTGAAAACTCACGCCGGGCAGCAGGCGTCCGGCACTTCCCTCGCGGGTGCCGTACTGGGGTTCGGAAGTGGACATGACAGCCGGTGGATCGGGCATGGACACCGCGAGGATAACACTGGCCGCTTCATTGGTCATACAGGGACAGACGAGGATGCCCGGCATGACCACAGCCGCCGGGGCAGCGCCGCATTGAATGAACGAGCGCAAACTCCGTCCGGAGGCGGCGAGTACGGGGGCGAGCACCGAAGCGAATTTGGAATCACCAGCAGCGCAGTTGGGAGTCAGTCGCGCGATGACCTGCTGCAGTTCTACTTCAGTCCTGACGGGCGGCACGGGCAGACAGGGCAAGCCGCGCAGCAGTGGCGACCACAGACCAATAACAGTGCCGGCCACCGAGGCGGCAGGCAGGGCGCAGAGCAGGCGGTCGCCTTCCCGCAGGAGGTCTGTGCCGCGGAGCATTTCTGTTTGTGCGAGAAGCTCACTGGCTGAAAGGACGCTGAATTCTGGCCCCTCCGCCGCAGCGCGGATGAAGCCCGCGCCGGCATCCGAATGAATGCCGGTCAGCCACCATCGCAGCATGAATCGCGGCGCAAGCCAGGCGATACCGGTGTCGGCGAGCAAATAAAGTTCGTCCACTTCCTCCAACTCGGACTCGATGTGGAGCAGGTGATCAGGCCACGGAAATCCGGGCAGCGCCGCGTGCATGGTTACGGTCGTGACGATGGAATGAATTTGCTGAGCGGCCATCAGGTCGCGCAGCGCGCCGGGACTCCTGCCTGCTTCCGGCGCGATGTTCACAGCCGTCTTACCGGCGAACATGAGCGCCACGTTCGCAGTCACCTGAGAGACACCGGGGGGCAGGAGCACACCGATGCGGCCGGCGGGAATATTACGCCAGCGGCGCGCGAGTTGCATCGCCCGGCCGAACAACTCCCCTCGCCGCAGGAAACGCTGCCCGGCATCTCCTTCGGCCACGGCGGTGCGCCACGGATGTTCGCAGAGGGCGTGGGCCACGGACAGCGGCAGTCCGCGCTTCACTTCGCCGCGCTGCGAGACGCCTTCGCCGGCCAGTTGCTGAAACACCGTGCGGCAGCGCTCCACCGTCGCCTCAGCTGCAGGAATGGGCTCTCCAAACAAAACGGTGATGTGGTAGGGAAAGTGGTGGGGATGCTTCCGGAAAAACCGTCCGCGTTCAAAAGAGAACACCGAGCCCCAGAGGTCGTCCATGTACACCGGGATGACTGGCGTGCCGGCGCGGCGTGCGATTAGCTCGAAGCCCTTTCGTATCTCATTCATCATGCCAGTACGCGTGAGCTGACCTTCCGGGAAAATACAGACGAGATGTCCTGCCTTTAGCGCATCGGAGAGCGCTACAATCGCGTCCTTGGCGCGGCGATTCGAAATCGGCACGACGCCGAAAAGGCGCATCGCGGCGGAGAGCATCCTGTTCTTAAAGAACTCATCGAAGGCCGTGAAGCGCACGGGCCGCTCGCAAGCGGCGGAGAGAATCAGCGCGTCAATGTAACTGATGTGATTGCAAATGAGCAGCGCGCCGCCGGTCTCGGGAATCCGCGTGTGATGCACGACGCGGATGCGATAGACGATCTTGGCAAAGCTCAGAACGCAGAAGCGGATGAAGTTCTGCGGAATGATGCGCAGGACGTAGGCCGCAGTGACGAGACAGAGGACGCCGAGCACTACAAACTGCCCGCGAATCCCGACATCCATTTTCATCAGCAGGAATTGCAGCAGGATGCCCGCCATCATGCCCAGCGAATCAAGGAGGCCGGCGGCTGCGAGCATACGCCCGCGGACCTGGGGCTCCACCTGATCCTGGAGATAAGCATTGAGCGGTATCATAAACATGGCGCTGCCGATGCCGACCCCGACGAGCAGGAAGCAGAACCACGGTCCTCCCGGATTGACCACAAAGCAGAGCACGCTGCACGCTGCCATGCCCACGCCGCCCAGCGGCACGAGGCCCAGTTCGATACGGTTCTCCGACAGCCAACTGGTGAGGAAACTGCCGACGACAACGCCCAGTGCCATGAGCCCGAGGTATTCACTGCTCAGTCCCGCGCGGGAGGCGACGTTAGGCTCCACGATCGCCGCCATTTGAATGAGCATCAGCATCAGCATGGTCGCCGCGAGCCAGAAGAACGACACTCCCAGCGCCGGCAGCCACAGGCGGCGGTTGCGGAAGAGATCATCCAAATGCGTGAAGTGCTCCGTGAAGAGTCCGCGGTGAAACTTTTCCTCACAGTGCACCGGCGTAGGCTTGATCTGGAAGGCGAACACCAGCGGCAGCAGGGAAAGCGCGGCGAGAATCAGCATGGGCACGGCAGCGGCCAGCCACGGATCCTGAAAGACGCCGTCATAGAAATGCTCGAAGGTCTTTCCGCCCAGCAACTGCCCGCCAGCGATGGCAAGAATGATGGTCATCTGCATCCATCCCGAGGCCGTCGTGAGGTGTCGCTCGCCGACGAGTTCCTTCACGATACCGGACTTCGCCGGCCCAAAAATCGCGGCCTGAAAGGCGAGTCCGAAAAACAGCACCGTGGCAATCCAGAAGCTGTGCGTGAAAAAGGAGGCGGAGATGAGCACCAGCAGTCCGACCTGAGCAATACTGCACCAGATGATAAGCCGGCGCTTGGAGAAGCGGTCCGAAAGCCAGCCGGCCATGGGCGCGAGGAACAACTGTGGCACCACGAGCAGCGCGGCGATGATTTGCGGATAATATTGATCAACTCCAGGGTAGCCGGTCACCGCGAGCACCTGCGCAACTGCCAGAAGGAGGAACTGCGCAACTTTGTCATTGAGCGCGTTGTGGGCCTGATTTTCGACCACTCGCCACAGCGAGCCCCACGCGGGTTTGATCCGCGCGGGAGGTGGAGCAGGTGATATCTGGTCGGTCATCAGCCGGGCATAGTCCCCGCGCGCTGACATCACGCAAGAGGGCTCAATACAAGGTTTCCCCTGGCCCCCTGCCCTTCTTCGCCTACATCGCCACCGTGCCTCCTCCCGTCGCCGGTATCTTCACCAACTTCGTTTTCAAACCAGTCCTGCGCCCCGTCATCCGGATCGTCACCGGCCTCGTTGCCATTCCGGTTTTTCGGTTTCTCCTGCGCCGGGTATTCCGAATCCAGGCCACCGATGCCGAACTGGACCGCGATCTGGAGATGTGGTTCCGCGGCGCGATTCTCATGCTCGCCGCCACGGCCAACCTTGAAGACGTGCTTTTTGGCTGGCTGCCGTGGCACGCGCAGGAGGACGATACCGTCTGGCAAACGCTCCTGCTCCGACTGCTCCTCGCCGTCGGCGTTATCGAATCCATGCCGGACGAAGAAATCTTCAGTATCATCCACAGAGGCCCGCCGAAGTTGAAACTCACGACGCGGAAAGGCTGGGCCGATCTTTGGCAGCGTAAGCGCGATGTGTTCCGCGGACTTTTGATCCTCCATCTGCGCCGGTCGTCTCCCGTCTTTGTCATCATGGCGGTCATTTTTGGCGGCCCTGGAGGCACAGTGCGCCATACGGTCGGCTGGTGGTGCTATGGCTTCGCGATCGCACAGTATCTGATCATTGCTCTCATCACTCAACGGGACCGTATCGCCGGCCTGCTCGAATCCTTCGAACGAGAGGCGAATTCGATCCGGGAAGATCTCACGGCCAAGGGCACTGGCGCACCAGCCGGAATATCTGATGACAACCTTTGTGATCAAATCCTTGAACCCTCACAGCCGGGGCGCTACGACTGACCATTCATGCCGGAAGACACTGCCATTCGCCTCATCGTCGGCCTGGGAAATCCCGGGCGCGAATACGAGAACACCCGACACAACGCCGGGTTCATGATCCTCGATCGTCTTGCCCGTCGGCTCAGCGTGGAATTCGGGAACGAACGGAAGTTCGAGGCTCGCTTCGCCCGCAGCGGATCGCTTTTCCTGCTGAAGCCGCAGACATTTATGAACCTCAGCGGCAGGAGCGTCGCCGCCGTGTGCCAGTTCTATAAGATCGCGCCCGGGGAAGTCCTCGTCGCGTATGACGACGTCGCGCTTCCCGAAGGCAAACTCCGCATCCGGCTCAGTGGCTCCGCCGGCGGGCACAACGGGATGCGGTCCATTATTGCCTGTCTCGGCACCGATCAGTTTCCCCGCGTTCGCTTCGGCGTGGGTGCCTCGGACGGGAAAAGCCTCGTCGGGCACGTCCTGGGAGCGTTTGATCCAGCCAGTTTGGAGGGTCTGGATAAATCGCTTGAGAATGCTGTCGAGGCTGTCAGCATTGCCGCCCTTCGCGGCCTGACGGTCGCGATGAATCATTTCAATAAAGAAGAAAAACCCAAGCCCCCGCCGCGCGCCACCCGTCCACCGGACACCGCGGCAGAAAACACCCCAACACCCAAAACATGAAGCGTAAATACGAAGGTCTCATCGTCCTGAACACCCGTGGCAAAGAAGAAACCGTGGATGCTCTCGTCAGCAAACTCGGCCGCGAAATGGAACTCGATGGCGCAACTCTCGACCAGATTGACCACCTTGGTAAAAGGAAATTCCCCTACGGCAGCAAGAAGCTCACCGAAGGTTACTTCGTGAATTTTCAAATCCAGGCCGCCCCCGGCGTCCTCGACAAAGTGAAGGCCAAGCTCCGCCTCAACCCGGACGTGCATCAGCAGGACTTCGCACGCATCTAATCCCCGGAGGAAGTCTTTTCAGCAAAGCGAGTGTGCCGCGAGGCCACTCGCTTTTGTTTTGGTGTAGTGCTGTGCGCTACTGCCTCAGGAGTGCCGCCAGTTTATCGCGCTCGGCAGCATGGCGTTCGTCTTTGGCAAGATTGGTGTATTCCTGCGGGTCGGCGGCGTGATCGTAGAGTTCGACACCCTGCTTCCCGCCATCCCATTCCGTATAGCGCCAGCGATCTGTGCGGACGCTGCGGCCAAAGACCCACTCTCCGTTTTTCTTACCGCGCTGTGTCTGGGTAAACGCCGGGCGTTTCCACTCTTTACCGGGGTCATCCAGCAGCGGGCGAAGGCTGACGCCTTGCAAATCCCCTGGAGTTTTGAGTCCCGCGAGATCGGCCAGGGTGGGATAGATGTCTATGAGTTCCACTATGGCCCGGCTGCCTGCGCCGCGGGCTTTCATGCCGGGCGCGGCGATGATCATCGGAACGCGCGCGGCCTCCTCGAAGCATGTCTGCTTTTGCCAAAGCCCGTGCTCGCCGAGGTGATACCCGTGATCGCTCCAGAAGACGATGATTGTATTCTCCCGCAGCTTGAGACGATCCAGTGCATCCAGGACGCGACCGATCTGCGCATCAGCGAACGAAATGCAGGACCAGTAGGCCCGTCGGCAGAGTCGGCGCTGTTCATCGGTAAGGTCATCGCCTTTGTAGCTGCTGATCGCCATTTTCGGAATGTCATCACGGTCGCCCTCCTTCACCTCCGCGAGTGGTATCGTGTCGGCGGGCGGATAAAGGTCGAAGTATTTCTTCGGCGCGACATACGGCGTGTGCGGCTTGTAGAACCCCACGGCGAGGAAAAACGGAGCCTCCTTGTGCTGCTCCATGAGCTTGATGGCATCGTCCGCCACCTTGCCGTCCGTGTGATCCGAGTCCGCGCCCTCGGCAGCGAGCCAGGAGAGCGACGCACCGAAGTTCATCTTCGCGCCGGTATATTGAATGATGGACGGCTCATCCGTCAGTTTGTCACGGCCGGCAGGATTGATCGCGATGTCCCAGGACGGAGGATCGTCCAGCCCGGCAGTGCCGATCTGCCCGGGATTCCCGTAGTGATATATCTTCCCCACCCGCGCAGCGAACCAGCCGTTGTTCTTAAACAACTGACTCAGCGTGACGACGTCCGTCAAGCCCGTGCGAAAGTGATACTGCAAGTCCGCCACCTTCGTCCGGTCCGGTCGAAGTCCGGTCATCAGTGATGACCGGCTCGGACTGCACAGCGGGAACTGACAGTAGGCCCGGTCAAACCTCACGCCCTGCATCGCCAGCCGGTCAATGTTCGGCGACTTCACGAGCTTGTGCCCGTAACAGCCGAGATCGTTGTTCATGTCGTCCACGGCAATGAACAGCACGTTGGGCTTTGCCGCCGCAGGCAGCAGGGGAACGAAAAGCAGGAGAGCGAGTAGTCGGAATGTCATGGCCGCGAGTCTCCAGCAGCCATGCATGTTGTGCATCTACTTAATTGCGGCGAGAAGTGCCGGTGACTGGACGACGCGGTCCCAGGAGCAGAGTCTTGATGGCCTGGCCGCCAGCCAGCAACTATTTCCCCTTCTTCTTGTCCGTCTTCTTAGGCTCCGGCTTCGGTTCGCTTTCTTTGGGAGCGACAACGGGAGTATCCTTGGGCTTCTCGGTGCCGGGGAGCGTCACTTCGATGGGCGGAGTCGTGGCCTCGATTTTCGTGCCGGGGGATTTCGGGGGCATCGGAGCCGGCGCGACGGAGATCGCGGGCGTGGTGCCGGGGGCAGAAGGCGCGGCTCCAGTGCCAGGGGTCTCGCCGGCAGCAGGGGCAGCGGGCTTGTCCTTCATGAACTCGGACCGCTTCTTCATGATGGGTTCGACGGTGTACTTCGCCACAATGAAGACGCGCGTTTGGAGGCCCTGCTCGGCGGCGAGCTTTTCCTTTTTCTTCGTCAGTTCGGTTTTGAAGGTTTCCTCGGCGGCTTTTTTGCCATCCTCCCAGGCCTTCACGGCGGCCCCATGATTTTTCGTCGCCTCGTCGAACTTCTTCTTGTCCTCTTCGTACTTTTTCTTGGCCTCATCGTTCGCGTCGGCTGCAAGCGCTGCGGGCTCGACGGGAGCGACAGGAGCCGGCGTGGCGTAGGGCGGCGGGGTTTCGCTCAGCGTTCCGGTGACGGCGTAGGAAATGTAGTAGTTCTCAGCCGGAGTGGCCGGGGTTTCTCCTTCCTTCGGAGGGTCCACTTTAGGTGGCTCGACTTTGGCACCGACTTTCACGGTGTAGGTGAGGCCATCGAAGGTCTCCATCACGGCGGTGTGCGTGGGCTTATCGAGCGCAGCTTTGGCTTTGTCAGCTTCAGGCAGGACGTCGTCGAATGACGGGCCGGAGAAGGCATTGCCCTGGCTGGCCGCCTTGCCGGCATCAAATTCCTCACCGGCGGCGGGGGCATCGAGGGTGATCTCGCCGGCGTCTTTCTCGCGCATGATCTTCCAGGACTCCTCGGGCGTAGGGCCGGTGACGGTGACGGACTTCAGTTTGTCCACCTTGAAGAAATTATCTTTATCGAGCCAGCCTTTGGCTTCGCCGTCGAGCTTGGCGAATCCGGTGACGGTGCGGTAGATGACATCCTGTCCTTTGACCTGTATCCACTGCGGGCGCAGCTGCGGGCCGCTCATATCCACGGGACCGCCGGAACTCTTCACTTCCTGCGTCTTGCCGACGGTGATGCTGCCCATTTCTTTGCCGCCGCTGTCTTTGAAGAGGAGCGTCTTGCCGAGTTCTTCTCCTTTGGCTTCGCCGCCTGCTTCCGCGAGGCCGAGGCGGCCATACATGCTCTTGCCGACGCCTTTCTCGACGCCCTGAACTTTCAGGTTAAAGGCGGTGTCGGTCAGTTCGTTCACAGAAGTGACACTGGCCGGGAAGTTGTCGCGACCGGCGACGACCCATTTGCCGTCCTTACTGACGATCTCGACGCTGTTCTTGCCGTCGTTGATGAGAAAGGCGCCGACGTTTTCCAGCGGCACTTCCTTAAGCAGGATGCTGCCGGCTTCCGCCGCGGGGCCGGAGAAGGTGCTGGCATTGCTGCGCATCTTGATGATGACGGCTGTGGTGGTGGCTGCGAGCACGCCGCCGAGGATGATGAGTGACTTGGTCTTCATGGGGATGAACGGGTTGCGCGGTTAGTGAGCGGCAGTGCGGACCTTGCGGGTGATGAAGACAGCGATGCCGGCGAGGGCCACGAGGAGCGGCGGCAGGAACACGTTGCGCCATTTGATTCCGAAAATCATGCTTTCGTACTCCTTCTTGGCTTCCTTCTGCTTCTGATATATCTGTTTGCGAAGCGTGGTTTCCTTGGCCTGCATTTCCTTCCAGCCCTTGAGGAGGGCATTGTTGCGGTCCTTGGCACTGCGCTGGGAGTTCACATCCGTGGCGAGTTTCTCGGCTTCGGCCTGCATGGATTCCACATCCTTCTGAATCTTGTCGTTGGCTTCCTGCATGATCTTCTTGAGGGTGGAGAACGGACGGGTAGCCGCGCCGCGGCCGCGGACTTCGAGGAGGTCACGATCGCCGCTGGCCTGGTCAATCATGCCGAGGGCGAGTGCGAAATTGTGCGACTGGAAGTTCGGCTGGATGTCAGCGATCATGTCGGAGTCACCGAGGAGATAGACGATTCCTTCCTTGGCGGATTCCTTAAGGCTGGAAGGAGCGTCCGCTGGCGGGGTGGTGCCTGCAGCAGGGGGAAGGAGGGAATCGCCGGGAGCGGGGGTCGCGGGGACGGGAGCCGGAGCAGCGGGAGTGAGCGGCGTACCGGGGGTGATGGAAATGGGTGGCGTGGTGGCCGTGACGGGAGTTTTAGGCGTTTCCGCAGGTTCTGCGGGAACTGCCGCAGGTTCTGCCGGAACTGCCGCAGGTTTTGCCGGAACTGCCGCAGGTTCTGCCGGAACTGCCGCAGGTTCTGCCGGAACTGCCGCAGGTTCTGCCGGAACTGCCGCAGGTTTTGCCGGAACTGCCGCAGGTTCTGCGGGAACTGCCGCAGGTTTTGCCGGAACTGCCGCAGGTTCTGCCGGAACTGCCGCAGGTTCTGCCGGAGCGCCTTCGGGGCCTTGAGCACCCTGCGGGCCACCGGGGAAACCGCCGCTGGGGAAGCCTCCACCAGGGAAGCCGCCGCCGGGAGGTCCGCCGGGGGGTTTGGGTGGAGGCGGGGCGGGTTTGCCTTCAGGGAAGGCGGTCTTGAACTTGCCGGCGAGACGGAGGGAAAGGAGGCGGGCTTTGCCTTCGGGTTTAATCTTCACCGCCAGTTGCTGAGCTTGCTTGATGGCTTCGGGGCCGGTCGGATTGGCGCTGGCGTATTCCATTCCCACCATGGCGTGTTTGTCGGAGGTCTTGAGGAAGACGGTTTCCGTCAAATCAGCAGCCGGGGAGCCGCTGAATGCGCCGCTATAGACTGAAAAGAACGCTTTGAGATCCTTCGTGAGTTCGTCGGTCTTGTCGCCGATGGCTTCTTCCCCCATCTGGAGAAGCACGGGCTGAACGAGGTTGCCATTGAGGGGCATGCCATACTGCGGATCGGCGACGATCTTGGTCGTGTCGAAGGTATAACCCCACTTGGCGAGGAGCTTGGGAATATTGGAGGAAACCTCCACGCCGCCCTGTCCCATCTGGGCCATCATGGGGTTTTGGTTTTGCTTCGAAGCCTGAGCCATGAGGCTGTTGGCATCCAGGAAGGCAACAACGCGGCCGCCTTTGAGTAGATACTGATCAACGGCGAACTGGGCTTCGTCGGTGATGCCGGCAGGGTGGATGAGCAGGAGCACATCAATGCCGTCTTCGATGCTGGAGGCGGTGACTTCGATCTTCTTGATCTCATACTGGGCCTTGAGTTCCTTGACGACGGACCACTCGGGCCCGCCCATGCCGCCTTCGAGCGGCAGCGCGCTCATCAGGCCGATTTTCTTCTTCTTCGTGCGGGTGACTTCACTGATGGCTTTGGCGAGGCTATACTCGATGCGATCGTCTTCCTTACCGTCCGAGGAAAGGGCGTCGGGCACCCAGTCAATGTTGGCCGTGTTCTCGAGGCAGCTCACGGAGATGCCGAAGTAGAACATCCCCTGGCGAGCTTCGATCTTGGCGGCAGCGGCCTG